>JAXDMF010000044.1:0-2504 GCA_034666205.1 Gemmatimonadales bacterium | reverse complement strand
CCGACGGCCAGGGACGAGCGGTGCCGGGGAGTAGACGGAGCTTGTTGTTGGGGACCATATGGGGACCACACGTCTTGCACTGAGGCTAACAATCCGCACGTCGACTCCTCGCCTGCACGGCAGCTGCCCCGGGTTTGACCTGTAGGGATGCCTACTCCTACGTCCTGGGGGTCAAGGGGTCGCAGGTTCGAATCCTGTCGTCCCGACGGTCGTCGTCGCAGGTCAGAGGGGTGAGGCCCCCTTGGGCACCACTCCCTCTGGCGTTCTGAGTGACTAACTGCGTGACTATGGATTCAGCTCGCCTCGGGGAAGATCCGGTTCCTTGCTTCCTTTGCTCCGCATCCCGTCAGGTCCCACCCGCCAGGCCCACCCAACTCATTTGATGTCGGTGAGGAAGGACTTCATGTACGTCTTCAAGCCGACCCGGCCCGGACGCGCCGCCGCTGCATCCGGCTACGCGCTCGCTCCCGCTCCGCTCCGCGAGCGCGCCGGGCGGCTGGCGCGCGACACGGGGGTGTGGTTGTGCCGTGGTGACGTCCGGGAGAGGAAGGCGCGCATTGTGCGGAGCCGCCCCCCTCCAGCGTCCAGCCCGCTGCGCGTCCCGATCCGACCGGCCCCTCCGCGCAACGATTCTTGGGTGGTGATCGTCACCGTGCCAAGGAGGTCACGTCCGGAGGGGCCGGACGGATCTGGAGTAAACGGCTTGACCCCGGGGCCCCTACGACTCCTCGGCCGGCTATCGCCGGCAGGCCAGGGGCCTGCCGTAGGTGACGCGCGCCTCCCTCTCCCTTCATCGCGGCGAGAAGTAACGCAGGTGATGACGACAACGTCAGCCGTGCTTACAGGCCAGCACGCGGTACACGTTGCCATTGCGAGTGCGGCGCACCACCTGGCTGAGCAACCAATCGATGATGGCTGCACCCGCAAGTAACGGTCTGCCGACAGCCCACACTGTGGTGCACCGGACACGCCGCCAGCGGGTCGGTTCGGCGGGCAACCATGGCAATTTCGGGTTGCGCGCGCAGACGTTCAGCAGCAATCCCAAGCTAGCGAACAGGTCGGCGCCCATCAGGTGCGCCTCACCGCGTTCGACGGCCACCAGCGAAAGTCCGCGGTCAGCCAGCGCTCTCACCAGGTTGTCCAGTGGAAACATGTGCTGGTGTTGCGGCTGACACCACTGAGACCACATGCGGCCGAATACGCGGCCGATCCGGTAGTTGGGGTCAGGCACCTCGATGAGCAGATAGCCGCCTGGCAAGAGGACCTTGGCGGCGATGTCCAACTCGTCCAACGGTTCCCGGGTGTGTTCCAAATAGTGATGCATGCTGAGCACGTCGTACCGGCCGGCTAGCTCGTCGGCGAGCGCGACGAATTCGCCCCGATAGGCGTGGTGTACCCAGCCGCGGCGCTGCGCCTCCTCGACGCTGCCACCCAGATCCAGCCCGTCGAATACGGTATCCGGCCAAACCTTCCGCGCGAACTGACAGAAATGGCCGTACCCGGTGCCGACGTCCAGCCATGCTTTGGGTGCGGTGAAGGGTCTGAGCATCTCAGCCCGCCCGCGGCAATTCGGCGCTTGCAGTTTGAACAGCAACTCCGCCGTTTGCTGGCCCAGACCGTCGTAGAAGTCGCGGTAGTAGAAGTCCAGCCCCGCCGGGTTGAGACGAGGGTTCTGAAAGATATGTCGGCACCTGCCGCATTGATCCAGGATGAACCGCCCCGGCTTCCGCTGGTGAAGATCAGTCGTCCGCAGTCGTACCGACAGATCGGTGGACCCACACCACGGGCAGCTCTCCCGGCGTGGCTCAAGGAAGCGTTCGACGCCAGCGGCCAGCTCCGCCTGGTAGTACAGCCGGGCAGCCTCATACGAATTACTCATGTCAATTTCCCCCGGGGTCATCGGTGGCACCCCCCAGCGCCGACCGTCAACAGGTGTATCGCATCGGAACAACCATCCGCAACGCCTGACAGCGTCGTCTGACAGCAACGGTCCCGGCTCCACGTGTTCGAGGCGCCACTTGGTCGAACGCTGGACGGCAGGTCACGGGTCGTGCCGAACCATCAAAGACCGACTGGGGGTCAAGTGGTCGACTTCCTCGCGGTTGTGTAGCAGCCGTGTAGCAACGACCCCCCACGGGAGCCACGATGCACATCCTCGGCCGCAGCATCGGTCCAGCTGGACTATCTCCCGCACACGGCCACACGCCACCTGCCGAGGCTTTGGGAGCGAGGGCCGTCAGGCTCCGGAATCTTTGCGGGTGCACCAATCGTGCAGGCTCCGTCCCGCAAGGCCCCGGTACATATGGGGTACAAACGGCGGTGACCACCGCTAACTGACGATGGCAAAGGACGAGCATGGTTCGCACTGGTCAGACCTGGTGTCGGGCGGAGGAGCCCTGGTCACTGTCATCCCCGGCGCAGTTCACTAACTACCGGTGATTTCGCGTGCTCATGGTCATCCAGCGCAGTCAGGTTAGCGAGGTTGTTGGCTGAGCGCAGGTGTT
>JAXDMF010000043.1:0-13406 GCA_034666205.1 Gemmatimonadales bacterium | reverse complement strand
CGAGCTTGCGTTGGAGCCGGGCTCCGCCGGCTTTGCAGCTGAGGACTCGAGACGACCGGTGGTCCTAGGCGTGCGTCCCGAAGACCTGACGGTCGTGCGATCGGGCCAGCCTGATGGCGGTCGGGTGATTTCCGCACGAGTGGAGTTGGTCGAGCTGCTCGGTGGCGAGGCGCTCGTGCATCTCAGCAGCGGGTCGGTGGAGCTCACAGCGCGAATGCCTGCCCCGGTCTCAGCCGCCGCCCGCGACTTAGTCCTGACAATCCCTCCGGGGCGGATGCACCTCTTCGATGGCCCGACGGGGGAGCGGTTGGACCTCTGAACCGCCCCGGCCGGAGCGGGAATAGCGGCGGGCTCGTCGATGCGGGCCCGCGCTTGTTTTGTCATGAGGGCAGTGGAATGGTGTCAGAAATCGGGGAGGAACGAGTCGCAATGCCCCTTCGAGATCACTTTCGAGGAGGTGCCCGTCGGACAGGGCCGTATAGACCTCATCGTAGCAAAGCAGATCGTTGTCGAACTAAAAGCGGTGGATAGACTGCGTGATGTGCACTACGCGCAGCTTAAGTCCTACCTGCGGGCGACGAGTCATCGAGTTGGCCTGCTTTTCAACTTCAATGCTCCCACCTTAACGACCAAACGGATGGTGCTGGACTGATTCACTCGTCTGTTTCGTGTTTTCGTGTTTTCGTGCTTGCTTTTCCCTCGCCGCGGTTTCCCGCGCCGCTCCGCAGCAGCCCGATATCGCACCCTCTTTCATTCGGCCTATCATGCGGCATGTCCGGCACCCGCAGCTTTATTCCCACCGCTGAGTGGGAAGATCTGAGGCAGATCCGTGGTCTCTGGGGCGAGCGGACCGCCATTGGCTATCTAGTCTCGTGCGGGTGGGATATCGAGGCCCATCGTTTCAAGCTTGGTCGCCACGATATCGATCTCGTCGCCAGGCGGGGCAATATGGTCGCGTTCGTGGAGGTCAAGACGAGACGATCGGTGGCCCAGGGAAGTCCGGTCGAGTCGGTGGGACGGCGGAAACAATCGACCATCGCCAAGGTGGCCTCGGTCTGGTGCCTCCGGTACGGCCGGCAGAATGATGAATACCGATTCGACGTGGTGGCAGTGCACGAGCACGGGCCGGGTCAGTACACCATCGAGCACATCGAGGACGCGTGGCGATTGCAGGGAGACTCCCGGCGAACCTTTGGCTAGTCGAGTCCAGCCATTACTGCTGTGACTCAAAATCGGCCACTAAGATAGTCTTGCTTCGGCAAGTTTTCGGTATTAGCTTGGTGGCGGCTTCTGGTGTGTATCAAAATCAGTCACTTTTGCACCGAGGAAACAATGGCTGCTGACGAATCCCGCCTCGACGCCGACCGCCGGAAGGCGCTCGGACTGGCCATCTCCCAGATCGAGAAGCAGCTCGGCAAGGGATCCATCATGCGAATGGGCGCCGATTCGCCCCGGGTGAAGGTGGCCGCCATTCCCACCGGGGCCATCAATCTGGACGCGGCCACCGGGGTGGGGGGCATACCCCGCGGCCGCATCACCGAGATCTACGGGCCGGAGTCGTCGGGCAAGACGACGCTCACCCTCCACCTGGCAGCCAACGTCCAGAAACTCGGCGGAGTCGCCGCCTACGTGGACGCCGAGCATGCTCTCGACATCGATTACGCCAAGAAGCTCGGGGTAGATATCGAAAATCTCCTGGTATCGCAGCCCGACACCGGGGAGCAGGCGCTCGAGATCGTCGAGATCCTGGTCCGCTCGGGCGCGGTGGATATCGTGGTCATCGACTCGGTTGCCGCGCTGGTGCCCAAGGCCGAGATCGAGGGTGAGATGGGCGAGAGCCACATGGGACTCCAGGCGCGGCTAATGAGCCAGGCGCTGAGGAAGCTGGCCGGTGCCATCAACCGCTCCAATTGTGCCGTGGTGTTCATCAATCAGCTGCGGGAGAAGATCGGCGTCATGTTCGGCAACCCGGAGACCACCACCGGCGGCAAGGCGCTCAAGTTCTACGCTTCGCTCCGGCTCGATATCCGCCGGATCGGTCCGGTTAAGGAACGCGAGACGGTCATCGGCAACCACGTCCGGGTCAAGGTGGTCAAGAACAAGGTGGCGCCGCCGTTCCGGCAGGCCGAGTTCGACATCATGTTCGACGAAGGTATCAGCCACACCTCGCTCCTGGTGGACCTCGCCGCCGAGGCCAACATCATCCAGAAGTCCGGTGCCTGGTACTCCTACGGCGACCAGCGAATCGGCCAGGGCCGCGAAAATGCCAAGCTCTTCCTGCGCGACAATCCGGTCCTCATGACCGAGGTCGAAGGAAAGGTCAAGGAGCTCCTCGGCGTGCGCGCTCCTGTCGGTGTCGGGGCAGGGGAGTCGGACGAGTAAGCGGTGGACAGCTCTCTCCGGATTACCGCAGTCGATCCCGATCCCCGGCGCCCGGACGCCGTCCGGGTGGAGATCGACGGGGCCCGCTTCGGCGCAGTGCCCCGGGAGCTGGCCAGTGCCGAGGGATTGGCGGTGGGCCGGGTAGTGGATCCGGCCCTCCAGGAGCTGCTCGCCAGCGCAGCGGATGCGGAGGCCGCGTATCGGACTGTGCTGCGCGCCCTCGAGGTCCGCTCCTATGCCCGGCACGACCTCGGCCGTCGCATGCTCCGCAAGGGTCACCCGCAGCAGGCTGTTGAGGCTGCACTGGAACGCGCTGCCCGGTTCGGTCTGCTGGACGACGCGGCCTTTGCCCAGAGTTACGTGCGGACCCGCTCAGCCCGCGGGCGAGGTCCGTCGCGGCTGAGCCGCGATCTGCTCTCCATGGGCGTGGACCGCGCCCTGATCGACCGCGCTATTGCGGCGGAGTGGCCTGAGGAAACCGACAAAACCGAAATGCCGCTGGCGCTGGCCAAGAAACGGGCGGCGCAGCTGGGCGGGCTCCCGCGGCAAACCAAGCGACGTCGCCTGGTGGCCTATCTGGCGCGGCGTGGGTTCACCGGGAGGGATATCACGGAGATAGTTGATAAGGTCGTGTAGCCCGTAAGTCACAGCCCGCGTATATTTTCCCAGATGCAATCCGGCACAATCCGCCGTCTGTTCAGCGACTTCTTCGTCGCTAAGGGGCACCGCGAGGTGCCTTCTTCGTCATTGGTGCCAGCCGACGATCCTACCCTCCTGTTCACCAACGCGGGCATGGTGCAGTTCAAGCGCACCTTTCTGGGACAGGAGCAGCGTGACTATCTGCGCGCCACCAGCTGTCAGAAGTGCGTTCGCGCAGGCGGCAAACACAACGACCTCGAACAGGTGGGCCACACCAAACGGCATCACACCTTCTTCGAGATGCTGGGCAATTTCTCCTTCGGCGACTACTTCAAGCGCGAAGCGATCGCCTACGCCTGGGAATTCGTCACCAGCCCGACGTACCTCGGCATCTCACCCGATCGGCTTCGGGTCACGGTTCACCACAGCGACAATGAAGCCAGGGCATTGTGGCGGGAGATCTCGGGACTGCCTGACCACCGCATCTATGGTCTGGGCGACAAGGACAATTTCTGGCAGATGGGCGACACGGGGCCCTGCGGGCCGTGCACGGAGATCTATGTGGATCTAGGGGCGGCGGGAACGCGGGGAAGCGGGGAAGCGGGGAAGGAAGAGATTATCCCCCAGGCTGAATTCGAGCGGCTGGCCGAAGAAGGCCGGTTTCTCGAGATCTGGAATCTCGTTTTCATGGAGTATGATCGCTCGGCCGACGGAAGCCTGACCCCACTGCCCAAGCCTTCCGTGGACACCGGTGCCGGCCTCGAGCGCATCGCCGCGGTCATGCAGGGGGAGGACGACAACTTTCACACCGATCTCTTTCTCCCCTTGATCGAGCGGGTGGGTGAGCTGGTCGGCCGCCCTTACGACCGGAGCGCGGACGAGCGGGGCTCCTATCGGGTGCTGGCGGACCACGCCCGAGCGGTCAGCTTCTTGTTAGCCGACGGGGTGTATCCGAGCAACGAAGGACGGGGGTACGTGCTGCGCCGGATTCTCCGCCGCGCGGTTCGCCACGCCTGGCTGCTTGGGCGGCGTGAGCCGACCCTGGCGCCGCTCACTACCATCGTGGTCCGTGAGATGGGGGCGATCTATCCCGAGCTCCGCGCCCGCGCCGAGTACATCCATGAGGTCACCGAGACGGAGGAAGTCCGTTTTCTCGAGACCATCGAAGGCGGGCTCCGGCGTCTGGACGAGATCTTCGCGTCCGGGGCCACCGCGATCTCCGGAGCGGAGGCATTCAAGCTGTATGACACGTTCGGATTCCCCATCGACCTCACCCAGATCATCGCTAGCGAGCGGGGGGTGGAGGTGGATTTGGCTGGATTCGAGCGATCACTGGAGGAGCAGCGTCGGCGGTCACGTGACGCTCGAGTGACCCCGGCCATGGGAACACCGATGATCCCGGATGCGCCCGCGGTACATGTCGCCCAGTCGGGGCGGTGGCGCAGCGTGAAGCGGGGCAAGCAGCGCTTCGTGGGGTATGCACGCACCGAGGCCGATACGGAGGTGCTCGCGTTCCGGCAGGACGGCCCCCGGGTCGAGCTGGTGCTGCGGGAAAACCCGTTCTACGTGGAGTCGGGCGGTCAGGTGAGCGACACCGGTGCCATCACCGGGGACGGTTGGTCGTTGGCCGTCGATGCTGTGCACAAGGACTCCAAAGGCACGGTGGTCGGCGGGACTTTTTCAGAGGCATTCGAGCCCACCTCGCTGCATGCGGCGGTGGACGCTCCGCGCCGCCAGGATATCGAGCGCAACCACAGTGCCACGCACCTGGTGCACTATGTGCTTCGCAAACGCCTGGGGACCCACGTGCGTCAGCAGGGCTCTCTGGTCGAGCCCGACCGTCTTCGCTTCGATTTCTCCCACCATGGACCGATCGACCAGGCCACGTTGCATGGCATCGAGGCGGAGGTGAACGAGCTTCTTCTGGCCAACGCCCTTGTGGAGACCCGGGAGATGCCCTATGCCGATGCGCTGGCGCTCGGGGCGATGGCCTTCTTCTCCGAGAAGTACGGCGATGTCGTGAGGGTGGTACAGATGGGCCCCTCGATCGAGCTGTGCGGCGGTACCCATGTCCGAAGCACCGGGCAGATCGGCACCTTCCGGTTTTCGGGACAGACCGGGGTGGCTGCAGGGGTCCGCCGGATCGAGGCGGTCACTGGGAGCGGAGCTCTCCGTGCCGTGCGCGATCTGGAGCAGCGCCTGATGGCCGTGGCCGAGGCACTGAAGGCACAGCCGGAGCACGTGCTGCGTCGGGTGGTACAACTGGTGGAGGAGCGTGCGCGCCTCGAGGCTCGGCTGGCAGAAACGCTCCGCAGCGGCGCCGGCCCGCTGGTGCAGGGCAACGTCTCGAATATCGCCGGTGTCGAGCTCACGGTGGCGGAAACGCCTTCGGACGACCGAGCCGAGGTGGGCCGGATCGCCGACACATTCCGCGAGGGAAGGCGCAACGCGGTTCTGGTGATCTTCAGCTCGGCGGGACGTGGCTCGATTCACGTCACGTTGACCGATGACCTGGTGAGCGCAGGGCGAAAGGCCGGAGACCTGGTGAACCAAATCGCCGCGCTCAGCGGCGGTAAGGGTGGCGGCCGACCCCACTTTGCTTCAGCCGGTGCGGGAGATCCGGAGCTGCTCCCGGCCGCTCGTGCGGCCACTCCGGAGCTGGTCAGCACCTGGCTCGGTGGCATTGCCCCTGCCGGAGCGCGCGGCGCCTGATGGTGGTGGCCGACTGGCTGGACCAGCACACCAGTCAGGCGCCCACAGCGCTGCGAGCCCGGGTCAGGCAATACGCCCTCCTGGCAGCGGGCGCCTCACTTCCTCACGTTCTCGCCTCTGCCGGACAAACGGCGCTGGACCAAGTTCTTTCCCATCCCGGTGATCGCACCGCGGCGCTCGATCTGCTTGCCGCGGACGCCCTGATCACGCTCGCCCTGCTGGCGCAGTCTGAGACCAACCCCGATCGTCTGGGTGAGTTCGCCACGTTGGTGCTTCAGACCCCTCGGGCCCTTTCGTGATCGACCTTCACAGTCATCTGCTCCCCGCGGTGGATGACGGATCTCGCTCGGTGGAGCAGTCGGTCAAAGTGCTCAACGAGATGGCACGGCAGGGCATCACTGACGTCTGTCTGACGCCGCACCTTCCATCCGGCCGGGCGGAGGCCGGTCCCCCCTCCGCGCATCAGAGAGCATTCGAAGCACTCCGGGCCGCGGCACCAGCGGTTCCCCGACTCCACCGCGGCGCCGAGGTCATGCTGGACCGGCCAGTCACGCGTCCGGTGGCGCTGGCTCGCAATGTGACTCTTGCGGGTACCCGATACATCCTGGTCGAGTTTCCCCGCCTCGTGGCTTACGATACGGTCACCAACGCGCTCACCCAGGTCGTCGAGCTGGGCCTCGTCCCGGTACTGGCCCACCCCGAGCGGTACAGCTGCTGCTCAGTAGAGGCTGTGCGGCAATGGCGCGCGGTCGGCGGGAGGATGCAGGTGGATGCGACCACGCTGCTCGCCTCGCAGGCACGCGGTCAACGCGCCCGTCAGCTCGTGGCAGAGGGACTGGCGGACATTCTGGCCGGCGACAATCACGGCGACGATCGGTCGGTTGCTACCGGCGCCGGCTTCCTGCTGGCCCAGGACGGCGCGGAACAGGTGGAGCTGCTGGTGGTGCGGAATCCGGCCGCCATCCTCAAGGATTCCGCAACAGTCGGGGTGCCGCCGCTTCGGATCCGGCAGAGCTGGATGAAGCGAATCAAGGAGTTCCTCGAGGGCGGCTCGTGACCCGGTCTCGCATCGATCAGGGGCTGGATGATCTGGCCCGAGTGGTCCAGGCCACCAAGGCGCTGAGCGAGCGTGTAGCCGGGCTGGCCGGTCGGTATGCCGACGTGCTTCGGAAGGGCGGGACTCTGTTCTTCTGTGGCAACGGCGGTAGCGCCGCCGACGCGCAGCATCTGGCCGCGGAGTATGTCGTCCGCTACGCGGCCAATCGGAAGCCGCTCGCTGCGTTGGCTCTTACCACCGACAGCTCTATTCTTACCGCGTGCGGGAACGACCTCGGCTTCGAGCAGATCTTCGCGCGGCAGGTCGAGGCCCTCTGCGGACCCAACGACCTTCTCATCCTGCACAGCACCAGCGGCCGGAGCCCGAACCTGCTCGCCGCCGCCCGCGCCGCGCGCCAGGTGGGCGTTCCCACCGTTGCCTTCTTGGGGAAGGGTGGGGGCGCGCTGGCAGGCCTGGTTGACGAATCGGTGATCATCCCCTCAGACCAAACCAGCCACGTGCAACTGCTTCATATGGCACTCCAGCATCTGATCGTGGAGTCGGTCGAGAGCGAGCTATTCAGGACATGATGGATCTAACCGGGCAGGCCGCGCTGGTCACCGGCGGCAGCCGGGGAATTGGACGCGCGACCGCTCTATTACTGGCGCGCTCCGGTGCCGATGTCGCATTGACCTATCACACCCGCGCCGGGGACGCCGAGGCGACGGTGGACGAGGTCGAGGCCCTGGGCCGTCGGGCTTTTGCATTCGGCGGAGACCTGGCCGATCCTGCGGTGGTCGAGCGGATCATGTCCGAGGTGGAGCAGAAGCTCGGCCAGCTCGACATCTTCGTTGCCAACGCGGGGATCTGGCCGGCGGAGGAGGTAAGCCTCGCCTCGATTCCGATCGAACGCTGGCGCCGCACCATGCAGGCGAATCTGGACTCGGTGTTCCTGTCTACTCGGGGGGCGCTCCGGCTGATGCGGGCGGGCGGACGGGTGGTGATCGTCTCCAGCACGGCCGGCCAGCGGGGCGAGGCATTCCACGCCGACTACGCAGCCACCAAGGGTGCCCTGATCTCGCTGACCAAATCGCTCGCGGTGGAGTGTGCGCCCGATCTGGTGGTGAACTGCGTCGCACCGGGTTGGGTGGACACAGAGATGAGCCTGCCGGCGTTTGGTCAAGACAACCGCGATCGAATCCGTCGGACCATTCCACTCCAACGGATCGCAACGGCGGAAGACATTGCCGGCCCGATTCTGTTCCTCTGCAGCAATCTCGCTCGGCATGTGACCGGGGAAGTGTTGAACGTGAATGGCGGAAGCGTGCTCTGCGGATGATCCACCTCTTGTTCACCGGCGGCACCATTTCCATGCACCGGGATGCGGCCGCCGGGGGCAACGTCCCGACCCATAGCGGGGAGGCGCTGGTCGGGTTCACCCGGGGCCTGGATGCCATCAGTCCGTATCGGATCGAGAACTGGGCGATGGTGCCGGCGTGTCATTTGGGCCCTGATCGGCTCTGGGCACTGCGTGAGCGAGTGCGACAAGTCGCCGAGTCGGGCGAGGTGCGCGGGCTCGTCATCACCCACGGTACCGACACGATCGAGGAGACGGCCTACCTGCTCGATCGGACGCTCGATCCGAAGATGCCGGTCGCCATCACCGGCGCCATGCGCACGTCCAGTGATGAGGGCTGGGATGGGCCGGACAATCTGCTCGCCGCGGCCACCGTCGCCGCAAGCGCCGCAAGCGCCGGACGCGGAGTGATGGTGGCGTTTCATGGAAAGGTGTTTGCCGGCCAGACGGTCGTAAAGTTCCACGCGACGGACCCCGATGCCTTTGCCGCTCCGTACGCGGCGCCAATCGGGCGGGTGAAGGATGGCTGTGTGGTGTACGAAGCGGGGCAGCGGGGCAGCGGGGCAGCGGGGAAGTCCCAACTCCGCCCTACCCAGTTAGAGGCAAGGGTTGCGCTAGTGCCGATGGTCATCGGCGACACTGGCGACATGTTGGACCTCGCGCGGGGAGCCCACGATGGTGTCGTGGTTATCGCGTTCGGCAGTGGGAACGTGCCGCCCGGAGCCGTGCCGGCCATCGGCCGATGGATCGACAATAAGAAGCCGGTGGTGATCGCCTCCCGTTGCCCCACCGGCGTGGTGACGCCGCGCTATGCCTTCGAGGGTGGAGGCAGCCGCCTCGCGGCGATGGGCGCGATCCCCGCCGGGCCCCGGAGCCCCTCGCAGGCGCGAATGGAGCTCATGATCGCGCTTTCGGCCGGTGTGGCCTACGGGAGCTGAGGTGAGCTTCCCCGACACTCTCGAGATTCCCGAGCCCATTCTCGAGATCGCACGCACGCTCGAGGGAGCCGGCTTCGAAGCCTGGTGCGTCGGCGGCACGCTCCGGGACACCTTGCTGGGACATCCTCAGTCCGATTACGACATCGCCACCACCGCAATGCCGGAGCAGGTGCAGGCACTCTTTCCCAAGACGATCGGCGTGGGCATCAAGTACGGTACTGTCGGCGTGCTCGACCGGAAGCGGGAGTTGCACGAGGTCACCACGTTCCGGCGGGATGTGGCGACAGATGGCCGGCACGCGGTGGTGGCCTACGGGGTCGCCCTGGAGGACGATCTGGCCCGGCGCGACTTCACCATCAACGCCATCGCCTACCATCCCCTCCGGCACGAATGGCGCGACCCATTCGGCGGCGCCCGCGACCTGGAGCAGCGCCTGGTTCGCGCGGTTGGCGACCCGGCGCAGCGGTTCCGGGAAGACTACCTGCGCATCCTGCGGGCGCTTCGATTCGCCGCCCGCTTCGACTTCAGCATCGACCCCCAAACGTGGGAGGCGGCTCGTGCCGCCGCTCCGGGACTGGCGCGGCTCTCGGCCGAGCGGGTGCGAGACGAATGGTTCAAGAGCCTGCGAACTGCCCGCTCGCTGACCCAGCTCGTGTCGCTCTGGAAGGAGGTCGGAGCCGCTGGTGAATGGATCCCGGAGCTCAACGCTGAATTGGGACCCAGCGCCAAGATCCCGACGCCTTCGCCAAGCGAACGCGATCCGGTGCTGCTGACCGCGCTGCTCTGCTCCAGTCCGGCGGCCGTCCTCAAGCGTCTCAAAGCCTCCAATGCCGAGATAGACCGCGCCCGGGCGCTGGAGGCGGGTCCCGAGGCACCGAGTGGTAACGATGAGCGCTCCGTCCGCCGATGGTTGGCGCAGATTGGGGAATCAGCGGACGATCTCTCCGCGCTCTGGTCCTTGCGGCAGCGGGGTGATCCACCATGGGGTGAGGCCGTGCGGACAATTCGCCGTCGGGGCGACCCGCTGACTCGGACGGACCTTGCCGTCAGCGGGAGTGACATGGAGTCGCTCGGGGCGAGCGGGCCGCGGATCGGTCAGATGCTCGCGGAGCTACTCGATCGGGTGCTGGATGATCCTGCACTGAATACCAGGGACAGGCTGCTCGATCTCGCCCGGAAGATGAGATGACGCCGCTCGTCTTTGCCCTGGCAGCCGCGCTGGGCAATGTGGTTGGTGCGCTTGCCGTGGTCCGTCATCTGCAGCGCGGCCTTCGCTTCATCGACGCTTGTCTGGCGTTCGGCGCCGGATTCATGCTTGCCGTGACGGTGCTCGGCGTCCTGCCTGTGGTCTTCGACGGCTCGAGTGTGGCCCCGCTCTGCGTGATTCTGGGATACTTCGCGGTCCATCTGGCGCAGCACGTGTTCACACCGCACTTCCACTTCGGCGAGGAGACCCATCGTGTCAGCTCGGCGGCCGGCGACACTGCTTTGCTCGGACTCACCCTTCACACCTTCTTCGACGGGGTGGCAATCGCCAGCGGGTTCATGGTGTCGGGCCGGCTCGGCATCCTACTGTTCCTGGCAGTGCTGCTGCACAAGCTCCCGGAAGGAGTGACGATTGCGAGCGTCATGGTGGCGGGGGGCCACAGCCGCGCGCGGGCAGTCGGCGGGGCGGCGGTGCTCGGGGGGGCCACGATGCTCGGCTTCCTGCTGACTGAGCGCGTGGCACCCCTGGCCCAGTACGGCCTCGCCCTCTCGGCTGGGGTCACGCTGTACGTCGCGGCGTCCAATCTGGTCCCCGAGTTCCAGGGCAAGCGGGGCTGGCTCACACCCCTGGCCTTCTTCGGCGGTGGCGTGGGATTCTTCGTGACCGAGCGCCTGCTGCAAGGCTGGCCCCGATAGCCGGGGAGGGCTAGACATGACGCGTTTCAGTGCACATCGTAGAGACGGCGCGTACGCTGGCTTGGGGGATCGGATGATCGTGGGCATTCGGTCGGCTGGTGTACGCGCCGGTTCTTTGGCTTGACCGGAATGCCTCGCAAGACTTCCACCAGGCAGAAATCGCTGTTCACGGCGGGACGGGAAACCCGTCCGCTTGCCGCCCGGATGCGCCCCGTCACACTCGACGAGTTTGTGGGGCAGGAGCATCTGCTCGGCGCCGGGAAGCCATTGCGCGACGCGATCGAGCGAGGGACCCCCGGCTCGATGATCTTCTGGGGCCCGCCCGGGAGCGGGAAGACCACACTGGCGCATCTGGTGGCCAGCCCCACCGAGCGGGAGTTCGTGCCCTTCAGTGCCGTCACCGAGGGGGTTCCCCGTATCCGCGAGATCGTCGGACAGGCTCGCGAGCGGCTCGAGTCCGGCGGTCTCCAAACCATTCTGTTCATCGACGAGATCCACCGGCTCAACAAGGCCCAGCAGGACAGCCTGCTCCCTCCGGCCGAAGACGGTACCATCACTCTCATCGGCGCCACCACCGAGAATCCCAGCTTCGAGGTGATCGGTGCGCTGCTCTCGCGCACCCGGGTCTTCGTACTCCAGCCGCTCAGGCCGGACCACATCGAGGAGTTGTTGCGCCGCGCGTTGAGCGATACGGACCGGGGCCTCGGGAACCTCCAGCTTCAGGTAGATCCCGAGGCGTTGGGCCTCATGGCTGCGGAGGCAGATGGCGATGCGAGGCGTGCGCTCACGGTACTGGAAGCCGCTGCCGCGCACGTGGGGGAGCGGGGACAGGTGACCGCCGAGGTGGCCCGCGAGGCGATGCAAAAACGCTTTGCCCGATATGACAAGGCGGGAGAGGAGCACTTCAACCTCCTCTCCGCGTATCACAAATCGTTGCGAGGGAGCGATCCGCAGGGAGCCCTCTACTGGATGGCGCGCATGCTGGAGGGCGGTGAGGATCCTATGACGCTGTTCCGGCGCGCCATCGCGATGGCGGCGGAAGACATCGGCGTGGCGGAGCCGAACGCGCTCATCATGGCCGTTGCCGCCCGCGATGCCTTTCACATGCTGGGCCCGCCGGAGGGCTACCTGCCTCTAGCGGAGATGACGATCTACCTCGCGACTGCCCCCAAATCGAACAGCGCCAAGGTGGCACTCGGCGCCGCCATGGACGCGGCCCGGGAGACACCGGCCGCTCCCGTGCCGCTGCACATCCGGAACGCACCGACGCCGTTGATGAAGGAGTTAGGGTACCACCGCGGGTATCGATATGCCCACGATTCACCCGATGCCTATCTGCCACAGGAGTACCTGCCGGATGTGCTCCGGGGCAGAAGCTTCTACACGCCCGGTACGTTGGGACATGAGAAGAAGATTGCGGAGCGGCTGGAGTGGTGGGCGAAACTCAAAGGCGGAGAAGAAAAGCGCGCGGGGGACGAGAAAGACGTGTGACCGCGCGCACGGCCCGTCGCGTGCCACTGCGCCATCGTCGAAACCGGGCAGGGGGTATATTCCTACGATGACGCGTCTGCTTCCGCTGGTTCTCTTGAGCTCCGCCTGCAGTGGTCTGGGACTCAATCTCAAGGAGCCGGACATTCAGCTCGATCGCGCGGTGGTACGGGGAGTCGACCTGAGCGGCGGCAACCTGGACCTGGTGGTGAAGGTCAAGAATCCCAATAACTTCACGCTGCAAGGCACCAAGCTTCAAGTCGGCGTTGACGTCGAAGGCTCGCATCTGGGCGATGTCACGTACGACAACGATTTCGCGGTATCCGAGAACGGTCAGACCACAATCACCCTGCCGCTGAGGTTCGGGTGGTCAGGGGTCGGGAGTGCGGTCCGCGCGGCGTTGGGCTCCGGGGACTTGCCCTACACAATGAAGGGCCAGGCCACGCTGAGATTGCCAGGAGGTGCCCAGACAGTGGTCTCCTTTACCCACGAGGGGCGCGCCCCTTTGATCCGCTCGAGTGGCAATGTCGCCATTCCGGGCACCGGACAATAATCACAAGCAAGGTCACCCTATCCGATCACTGATTCCGGTCCGCGACCCCATCGAGCGTGCAGTGCTGGTAGCCGCGCCACGCAAAGGGTCACCCGACGCGCGGCACGTCGCCGAACATTTGGAAGAGCTGACCCGGCTGGTGGACACTGCCGGTGCCGAAGTAGTGGGCCGCATCACCCAGCACATTGCTGCCCCCAATTCTGCTACCCTCATCGGCGAAGGTAAGGTGGAGGAGGTGGCGAGCGAAATCGCCGCGTCCGACGCCACCCTCGTCATCTTCGACGAAGAATTGTCCCCTGTGCAAGGCTCCAACCTCGAGCGTGAGCTCAATGTCCGGGTCATGGACCGGGCGGAGGTCATTCTCGACATCTTCTCCACCCGTGCTCGCAGCCATGAGGC
>JAXDMF010000042.1:0-4599 GCA_034666205.1 Gemmatimonadales bacterium | reverse complement strand
GGGATCGCCGGAGTCTGACCCCAGTCGCGCCAGCGATTGTGTGGCAGGACCGCCGGACCACCGACCGCTGTCGCGAGCTGCGTGAGAGTGGGGTGGAGGCGATGCTGCGGGAGCGTACCGGGCTGGTTGCCGATCCCTACTTCTCCGCCACGAAACTCGAATGGCTGCTTCGCGACTCCGGCCTCCGTCGTCGGGCCGAGCGTGGCGAGCTCGCCGCGGGCACCATCGAAAGCTGGTTGGTGGCCAAGCTCACCGGCGGCCGGGTCCACGCGACCGACCACACCAACGCCTCGCGCACCCTGCTGTACGATCTTCGTGCCCGCGACTGGCACCCGGAGTTGCTGCGAGTGTTCGGGGTGCCTCGCGACGTGTTGCCGGAGGTAGTGCGCTCGTCGGCTGCCGTCGGACAGACCGATCCCGTCCATCTGGGATACTCGCTGCCTATTGCCGGGCTCGCCGGCGATCAGCAGGCCGCGCTCTTCGGCCAAGGCTGCGTCGCCCCGGGACTGGCCAAGAACACGTATGGAACCGGGGCCTTCCTGTTGGTGCTCGCCGGAGAGCGCGTTCCGGCGCCCCCGGCCGGGGTGCTCGCCACCGCGGCGTGTGGCGCCTCAGGCGAGCCGGCCTACGCGCTCGAGGGAAGCGTGTTCATCGCGGGCGCCGCCGTGCAATGGTTGAGGGACGGCCTCGGACTCCTGGCCAACGCGGCAGAGAGCGAGGCACAGGCGCGCAGCGTTCCCGACAACGCCGGGGTGTACTTCGTGCCGGCGTTCGTCGGGTTGGGCACCCCGTACTGGGAACCCGAGGCCAGGGGGACCATCACCGGGTTGACCAGGGGTACAATTGGCGCGCATCTGGTACGTGCGGCGCTCGAGTCCATGGCGTACAGCAGCGCCGAGCTGCTCGACGCCATGGCCACGGCCGAGCGGTTGACGTGTCCGGCGCTCAGAGTCGATGGTGGTGCTGCGGCCAACGACTGGCTCATGCAGTTTCAGGCCGATGTGCTCGGGATTCCGGTCGAGCGCCCCGATCTGGTCGAAACGACGGCGCTCGGCGCCGCCGGACTGGCGGGAATCGCCGTTGGCCTCTGGCAAGGCACGGAAGAGTTTCTCGCGGGCCGGCGGTTCTCCCGGTTCGAGCCGCGGATGAGTGCCCCCGAGCGGCAAGTGTTGCTCGCCGGCTGGCATCGAGCCGTCGCTACCACGCTGGCCTGGGCCCGCTCGGGCGGATCGAGCCTGCCCCGAGCAGAGCGAGGGGCGGACGGGCGAACAGGCGGACAGATGCGGTAGTATATTCGACTGGTAACGAAATCTCCCCGGAGCTCCGCATGAAGGCAGGTCGCAAGTTCATCATCGGTGCCGCTCTCATCGTCGGCAGCGTCGGTTTCCTGATCGCCGAAGGGGTGAAGGAGACCGGGGTCTACTTTCTCACCCCGGCCGAGCTCGCCGCCAAGACCGCAGCCGACCCGACTTTTGTCGAGAACGTTGGGTTCAAGCTGGGTGGTAGGGTGGTCCCGGGATCGGTCCGCCGAGACAGCGGCGCCCGGAGAATCGACTTCCAGGTCTCCGATGGCATCAAGACCTATCCGGTCACCTACCATGGCCTGGTCCCGGACACGTTCACCGACGCCAGCGACATCGAGGTCGTGGTGGAAGGCAGGTTGGGAGGAGATGGGGTCATCCGCGCCACCGACGTTCTCGCCAAATGCGGCTCCAGGTACGAGGCCGTTCCCAAAGCCTGAGGCTCCTCCATGACACTTCTGGGCCAGTTCGCGCTCTGGGCCGCCTTTGTGGTCGGTCTCTGGTGCGTCGTGCTCTCGTTCTCAGGGAAATGGCAGGGGCGTCCCGATCTCAGCCGGACCATCGTGCGCTCGGTATACGCGGTGTGCGCCTGCCTGATCGTGGCATCGATCTCCCTGTGGAAGGGCCTGATCACCCACGACTTCAACATGGAGTACGTCTGGGCATACACGTCCCGTAATCTGCCGAGCGCGTACATCTTCTCCGCCTTCTGGGCCGGTCAGAAGGGGTCGTTGCTCTTCTGGGCCATCGTCCTCTCCCTGTTCGCCAGTGCGGCGCAGTTCCTGACCGCCCGCCGCTTCGCCCACCTGATGCCATACGTCGCCGGGGTCACGTCGGCGGTCATCACGTTCTTCGTGAGCGTGATGCTCTTCGCCGCCAGCCCCTTTGAACGCCTCGGCTTCACGCCGGCCGATGGCAGAGGTCTCAACCCGCAGCTGCAGAACGTCGGGATGGTGATCCATCCACCGATGCTCTACCTCGGCTATATCAGCATCACTATTCCGTTTGCGTTCGCGGTCGCGGCGCTTCTTTCCCGCCGGCTCGACACCGGATGGATCCACGCTATCCGGAAATGGACACTGGTTTCCTGGCTGCTGTTGTCGATCGGCATTACGCTCGGCATGTGGTGGGCGTACGTCGAGCTGGGCTGGGGCGGGTACTGGGCCTGGGATCCGGTGGAGAACGCGAGCCTCCTGCCGTGGCTGACGATGACCGCGTTCCTGCACTCGGTCATGATCCAGGAGAAGCGAGGCATGCTGAAGCGCTGGAACTTCGGCTTGATCATCGGGACGTTTCTGCTCAGCATTTTCGGCACGTTCATCACCCGGTCGGGCGTAATCGCGAGCGTGCACAGCTTCACCCAGTCGAACGTGGGTTACTTCTTCCTTGCGTTCCTCGTGGTGGCGGCGATTCTGGCGTTTACCCTGCTATACACTCGGTGGTCGTTGCTCGAGGCGGAGGTCCAGCTCGAGTCAGTGGTGAGCCGGGAGGCGGCCTTCCTCTTCAATAACCTGCTGTTCGTGGGAATCGCGTTCTCGGTGCTGTGGGGGACGCTGTTCCCCATCCTTTCAGAGCTGGTTCGGGGCAGCAAGATCACGGTGGGGCCGCCGTTCTTCAACCGGGTGAATGTTCCACTCGGTCTCCTCCTCCTGGGTCTTACGGGTGTCGGTCCGCTGATCGCGTGGCGCAAGGCGTCAAGCGCCAATCTGCGGCGCCAGTTCATAGCCCCCGTCGCCGCCGGGCTCCTTACCCTTGCAGTGCTCCTGGCTGCCGGCGTGCGCGATTTCTACGCGACGATGGCGCTCGCCCTGGCGGGCTTCGTCGCCGGCACGATTGCTCAGGAGTTTACCCGTGGGATCCGGGCCCGCCGGCGCATGCATGGCGAATCGCTCCCGCTGGCGTTTGTTCGCCTGATCGGGCGGAACCGCCGACGCTACGGGGGCTACATCGTCCATGTCGGCATCCTGATCTACTTCGTCGCATTCGCCGGGATGGCCTTCAAACGGCAGCGGGAAGCGACGCTCAAGCCGGGGGAGTCGGTGGAGCTGAGTAGCCCGTTCGGTCACACCTATCGTTTCACCCACCTCGGCGTCTCCCAGTATGAGGCGCTCAACCGCATTGTCTCTGCCGCCACCGTCGAAGTGTCCAAGGACGGACGCCCCGCCGGCCTGATGACCTCGGAGAAGCGGCAGCACGTGGACAGCTTCAAGCGTCCAACGTTCGAGCCTTCCACCGAGGTCGGGATCCGCAGCAATCTCCAGGAGGACGTGTATATCGTGTACGCGGGCTCGGTGGACGGCACCGAGGAGGCGGTCTATCGCTTCAACATCAATCCGCTGGTCTGGTGGGTGTGGTTCGGCGGGTTCGTCCTGGCCTTCGGCGGCATTGTGACCATGTGGCCCGGAGGCGGGCCTACGATGGTAGGACCGCGCCACAGGCAGGCTGGTTACGAGGTATCGCTGGTCGGCGCCGAGAAAGCCTCGGCATGAGCCGGAGAGGTCTGAGCGCGTCCCTCTCGCGCCGGAATTTCCTGGGCCTTGGGGACGGGCCAACCGCACAGGACTCGCTGGCCGGTCGCGGCGCCACCGGAACTCTGCGTGATCCATCGGTGGTGGGAAGTCCGAGAGCCCCGACCGATGCGCGGGACAACGACGGCCAGATCCAGGCGATCGAGAAGCGCTTGGCCTGCAACTGTGGCTGTACTCTGGACGTGTTCACCTGCCGCACGACCGATTTTTCCTGCACCTATTCTCCGGCGCTACATCGCGAGGTTCTGGCGCTCCGGGATGAGGGGAAGACGCCGCAGCAGATCCTGGACGCATTCGTTGCCAAGTACGGAGAAAAGGCGCTGATGGCGCCGAAGCCCCACGGCGTGCTCAACCTGACCGGCTATCTCCTGCCCGGGACGCTCATCGCGGCCGCGGGCGCCGGGCTTCTCGTCTTCATCGGGAAAAGGAAGACTGCCGTTGCCGCGACTGTGCAAGGTTCAGTGACCTCTGCCGCCACCGGGACAGCCGGCCCCGATGAGCTCGAGCGGCTTCGCCGTGCCTTGGACGAGATCGAGGATTGATGCTGGCCGAGGCGCTGGCGGCCGCGGCGGTGGGCCTGGCAGTTCTTTGGCTGGTGCTTCAGCCCGTGCTCCGGCCGACCGGTCGAGAAGCTCTGCCGCTCGAACCGGTCGATCCCGAGGAGACGCCCAAAGGAATTGCGCTCACCGCGTTGAAGGAGATCGAGTTCGACAAGGAGACGGGCAAACTCTCCGACGCGGACTATGAGTTTCTCAAGGGCAAGTACACGG
>JAXDMF010000041.1:0-11648 GCA_034666205.1 Gemmatimonadales bacterium | reverse complement strand
GGCTGCCACCTCGTCGCCGCGCCGGGCCGGCTCCGCCTTGAGCAGGGCGCAGACGTCCTCGAGAGCGTGGGCCACCGTCTGCGCCGGTGCGAGGCCCATCATCGCCGAGTTGCCCTTCAGGGTGTGCAGCCGGCCCCTCAACGGCTCGAGCAGATCCTCCCCCTCGTCTCCGTCCCGCCAGCGGCGCTCCAGCTCGACGAACGCGTCGCCGACCTGTTCGGCTAACGGAAGGCACTCGACGATGTAGTCCTGAATCAGCTCGCTGAACGCGTTGTCATCGGCGTCCATGATCAAGCGGATCGCTTGGCCGAGTGCTCGAACGCCCGCGCGACCACGCGCTCGAGGTCAGCCGGCTGGAACGGCTTGCGCAGATAGTCCCAGGCCCCGGCGGCGCGGCCCCTGGCCTCGTCCTCCGGCGTTCCTTCAGTGGTTACCAGAACGATGGGGATCTGGGGATGGAGTTTCTCGGCCCGTCGCCGCTCCAGGAACTCGAGCCCGTTCATCTCGGGCATGTTGAGGTCGAGGAACACCAGGGCCAGCTCCGGATGGGCCGCAAGCAGGGCATAGCCCTCTCGTCCGTTCGTTGCCTGGTAGATGGTGCTGCCCACGAGCGCGCCCTGGGCGAACACCAGCTTGTACATCTTCTGGTGCAGCTTCGAATCATCCACCACGAGGAATGCGTTTGGCATCAACCCAACCGGTCTGTGAAGGACGGAGTGCACCACATCGGGGAGCACTTGGGGCAGAGGTGAGCCCCTGGATAGCAAGAGGCGGACCGGGGGTGGTAGATGGGGTAAGTACTGAGGAAGTGGGAGCTTAGTGCGTCAGATTAAACCCACCAGCGGGGTGAGGTGCGCCTTTGTTCATCATTAGTTGGCATCTGCAAGACTGGGCATCTGGAAACGCTTCTATTTCGGCCCCGGGCCTGCCTCCGCCTGTGCGATCGCCCAGGCCGCGTTCACCAGTCCCACATGGCTGAAAGCCTGGGGAAAATTGCCAAGCAGCTCCCCGGTCGCCCCATCCACCTCTTCTGCCAGCAGACCCAGGTCGTTCACGAACGCTGCCGCCCGACCGAACACCTCTCGCGCCCGCTCCACCTCTCCGCCGAGCGCCAGGGCGTGGGCCAACCAGAAGGTGCAGAGCAGGAAGGGGCCTTCCTCGCCTTTGAGTCCGTCCGCGGCTCGGTAGCGGTACACCAGGCCGTGGGGGTCGCTGAGCCGCTCGGCGATGGCCTCCACCGTCGCCCGGACTCTGGGGTCGTCGGCTGGCAGAAATCCCACGATCGGGAGCAGCAGCGTCGAGGCGTCGAGCGTCTTACCGCCGAACGTCTGGGTGAAGGCTCCGGCCTCCTCGCTCCAGCCTTGCCTAAGGATGGCGGCCCGGATCTGGTCGCGTCCCTCTTGCCAGCGACTCAACCGATCCCCATCGGCGCCGATGGAGCCGGCGAGCTCGACGGCGCGGTCGAGGGCTACCCAGCACATGAGTTTGGAATGAAGAAAATGCCTGGGCTCGTCCCGCATCTCCCAGATGCCGTGGTCCGGCTCCTGCCACCGCCGAAGGGCCGTGTCTGCGACGTCCGCCAGGAAGCTCGCTGTGTCGGGGGTGAACACGCCGATCTGGTCGCGCAGCCGGTGCACCGCGCTCAGCAGCTCGCCGTACACGTCGAGCTGACGCTGGTTCCAGGCCCCGTTGCCGATCCGTACCGGACGGCTATCGCGCCAGCCACCCAGGTGCGGCAACTCGTGCTCCGACAGGTCACGCTCACCACCCACGCCGAACATGATCTGGAGGTCGCCCTCGTCGCGGAGCTGCCGGACCGCCGCGCCGGCAAGGAAATCGAAGAACTGCTGTGCTTCGTCGGGACAGGCGGCCACCCAGAGCGCCTCGAGGGTCAGGCTCGCATCGCGGATCCAGGTATATCGATAGTCCCAGTTGCGGCTGCCCCCCACAGTCTCGGGCAGTGAAGTGGTGGGGGCCGCGACGATGGCGCCGGTCGGCTGGTAGGTGAGCCCCTGCAGCACCCGCCCGCTTAGGTGGACCAGCTCCCGCCAGGGACCATCGTACCGCTGGTGCAGCGACGACCAGCTGCGCCAGGCGGCGATTGTCTCCCGTAAACGGCCTTCGATCTCCTCCTCGGTCCAGCAAGCTGCGCCCTCAGCCGGCTGGAACTGGAGCGCGAAGGCCTGCGACTGACCCGCACGCAGCGTCACCCGGACGCGCGCGCTCCCGCCCTCCAGGGCGTACGGTACCGCTGAAGACAGGAGCAGACCGGACCGGTCACCCGTCGCCAACACCCCACCCGAAACGCCCCGCAGTCCTGGCTGCACGCGGCCGTAGTCCGGCCTCGGCGCGTATTCGACCTCCAGCTCGACCGTGCCCGCGGTACACTCGGCCCGACGGAGCAACGCGTGAGGCGACCGGGCACCCAGCTCGTGACCCCGTTCGTTGGGACCGACGGCGAGCGCGTCGGTGAGCGTGAGGCGGCCGGCCGGCGTCTCGAATTCCGTCTCGAGGACGAGCGTGCCGTCCAGATAGCGGCGCCGGATCGCTGTCGTGCGGGGGACGTGAATCGACCAATGCCCGGCCCGGTCGTCGAGCAGGCGGCCGAAGATGGATGGGGCATCGTACCGGGGAAAACAGAGCCAGTCCACCGATCCCGAGCGGTGCACCAGCGCGGCGGAACGACAGTCGGAGAGGAGCGCATACTCGGCGATCGGCTGTCGGCTCATAGTTGGCTATGGGCTATGGGTGCTCCCGGAGTCATTGCGAGGACGCGGAGCGCCGCCGTGCTACGGCTTGGATCCCTGGCTTCCGAGCCGCTCGAGCACGTCGCCCAGCCGCCGCATCTCCTCGCCATACTTCGCCCAGTCGAGGTCCCGTTGCGCCTGGAGCGCCGCCTGATACCGTTGCCGAGCTTCTTCGGCCAGGGCTTTGATTCCCGAATCGGTGGGTGCCTCTCCCCCAGCCACCGCCGGCTCCGGCGTCCGCCTCGGCGCGGTGGATCCCCCGAACAGGTCGCCCAGCGCACCCTCGAGCGTCTCCTCCATCGCCACCCGATTCTGGTAGGCCGCCACCACGCGCTTTAGCTCGGGAATCCGGCCGCCCTCCGCCTGCAAATAGAGCGGCTGTACGTATAACAGCGACTCCTTGATCGGGATCACCAACAGGTCGCCCCGAATGACGCGGGAGCCTCGCTGATCCCAGAGCGAGATCTGGCGGGAGATCTCGGTGTCCTGGTTGATCCGGTTCACGATCTGCCGGGGACCGTAGGCGAGAGTCTGCCGGGAAAGCCGGTACACCCGAAGCCTCCCGTACTCGGTGCCGTCGTTTCGCGCCGTCATCCAGGCCGCCAGGTTGTCCTTCCCCCGCGGAGTGAACGGCACCATGTAGATGTACTCGGCGTTCTTCTCCTCCGGCAGCCGCATCACGATGTGCCGCATGAACGGCACTGCCCCCTGCGATCCCTCCGACTCGGGGGCGACCGGAATCTGCCACTGGTCCTCCCGATGATAGAAATCGTCGGGCTCGTCCATGTGGTAGGTGGTGTAGAGCGCGGTCTGAATCCGGTAGATGCCATCCGGGTAGCGGATGTGGGCCCTGATATCGGCCGGCATGCTGTCCATCGAGACGAAGATGCCGGGAAAGATCCGGGCCCAGGTCCGGATCAGGGGATCATTCGGCGCGCTCACGTATGCGGTCAGGGTGCCGTCATAGGCGTCGATCACCAGCTTGACGCTGTTCCGCATGTAGCTGGTACCGTCCTGGAGACGCTCGGCGTACGGATAGTCATCGGTGGCGGTGTAGGCGTCGAGGATCCACTTCAGAGTCCCGTCGCCGGCGACGATCAGGTAAGGGTCCCGGTCGAAGACCACGAACGGCAGCGCCTTCCTCGCCCGGTCCATGAGGGTGCGGTAGTACAGCACTCGGCTGCTGTTGGTGATGTCGCCCGAGAACATGATCTTCGACGAGCCGAACTGGGTCGCAAAAATGGCCCGGCGCAGCACATTGCCGATGGGCACGCCGCCCTTGCCCTGGTACGAGGCGTAGACGTTCTTCTCGCCCGAGGGATGGTCGAACTCCCGCTGTCGCGTGCCGGTGAAGACGTACTCGTTGGCCAGCTCGCCGTAATAGATCTGAGGCCGGGTGACCTTGAGCGACACGGTCGAGACTGGCGGCAGGTCCTTGACGAACAACACCGGCAGCCCCTCGGATGTCACCTGGTTGACCGGACTCATGGTGAGTCCCATCCCGTGGGTGAAGGTCAGGTGCTCGTTGATGAAGGTCCGGGTCGGCAGCGACCGGACGTTGAGCTCCCGGGGCGAGAGCAGAACCTGCCGGTACTTCCCATCGATCCAGTAGCGGTCGTCGTCCACCGAGACGAAATCGTAGTAGGTGCGGATCTCCTGGAGCTGGCCGAAGGTCTGCAGCAGCGGGTCTCGATCCCAGAGCCGCACGTTCTCTATGGTAGGGGCGTTGGCCCGAATGTCGGCCAGGGTGAGAGTATCGTTGCCCTTGAGCTCGCGGGTCTCCACGCTGTCGAGCCCCCACGCCTGCCGAGTCGCGGCGATATGGTAGCGGAGGTAGGGCGTCTCCCGGGTCAGCTCGGTGGGCGCCACCACGAACTTCTGCATCACCGACGGGAAGAGACTGCGGCCGACGATCGCTACCGCCATGTAGCCGCCGATCGCCACCACTGCAGCGCGGCCCAGCCGTCCCCGCATGCCACCGATCATCACCCCGACCGCGGCCAGCAGCGCCACGACCGCCGAGACCCGGAGGGCCGGGAGACTCGCGTGCAGGTCGGTGTAGCTGGCGCCGACCAGTGGGCCGGTAGTGGAATAGAGCAGGCTGGGAATGTCCACCAGCCAAAGCCGGAATGCGGTGATGAGAAAGAGCGCCGCGAGCAGGGATGCAAGGTGCAGCCCGGCCGACGGCTCGACTCGAAGCCGCGGGGGCTGCCTGGGCCCGCCGGAGCCAAGAATCATGTCGCCGCGCAACGTGTAGGCCGGCACCGCCATGATGAGCGAGATGACGGCGAGCGCGGAGAGGAAGCCGAGCGCGGCGCCGAGCCCGGGCAGGGTGAAGACGTAGAAGCCGATGTCGCGGGAAAAGACCGGATCCTTGATGCCGAACGGCGTCCCGTAGATGAAGCGGAGCACCTGCGCCCACGCCGGGGTCGCGGCAAACCCGGCCATTACGGAGATGAACAGTGAGATCGGCAGGCTCAGCCGGAGCAGCGCCCGGGTGAGGTCCACTCTCGGCACCGACTGGCCGATCCGAAACACGATGGGATCGGGAACCAGCCCCCGCTGCGCGATTCGGAGATTCAGGTAAAGCACGCCGAAGGTGAGGCCGCCCGCGATCAGGAAGAGCACCACTCGGGTGACCAGCTCCCGGGTGAAGACGATCTGGTAGCCGATCTCCTGGAACCACCACCAGTCGACCAGCAGCGAGATCACGGACGGAAAGAAGAAGAACGCCGCGAAGACGGCTATGGCGAGGATCCACACCAGGCGGCGTCGGGACACGGGTGCTCCTCCGAGAGAGGAAGGCGGCTGTCATTTCTGAACGCAGTGAGAAATCTAGTCCGCCAGCTCCAGGAAAGAGGGCGGCTTGACATATCGTCCCGGGTGCCCGAGGCTGATCGAATGCTGAAAGAGGCACTTCGGGGGCGCTACTCGCTCGAGCGCGAGCTCGGGCAGGGTGGAATGGCTACGGTTTATCTCGCCCGCGACCTCAGGCACGACCGGCTGGTAGCGGTCAAGGTCCTGCGCCCGGAGCTCGCCGCCACGCTCGGCTCCGAGCGTTTCCTGCAAGAGATTGCCACCGCCGCCCGTTTCCAGCACCCCCACATCCTGCCGCTCCTCGACTCCGGTGACGCCGGCGGATTCCTGTACTACGTCATGCCCTACGTAGAAGGGGAATCGCTGCGCGGCCGCCTGGCGCGACAGGGGGAGCTGCCGATTCACGAGGCGGTGAAGATCCTGGCCGAGGTATGCGACGCGCTAGCCTACGCTCATGCCAGAGGCGTCGTGCACCGCGACATCAAGCCAGACAATGTCCTGCTCTCGGGCCGGCATGCTCTGGTGACCGACTTCGGCGTGGCCAAGGCGCTGAGCGAAGCGACCGGCCGCCAACAGCTCACGACCGCGGGAGTGGCGCTCGGCACTCCGGCCTATATGGCCCCGGAGCAGGCGGCCGCCGAGCCGAACATCGATCATCGAGTCGATATCTACGCGGTGGGCGTGCTGGGGTACGAGCTGGTGTCGGGCAGGCCGCCCTTCACGGGCCGGACCACGCAGGAAGTCCTCGCGGCTCACATCACCCAAAAGCCCCAGCCACTCTGTGCCCGGCGAGTTGCCTGCCCGCCAGAGCTCGAATCGGTGATCCTCAGGTGCCTGGAGAAGCGGCCGGCAGATCGCTGGCAAACGGCGGACGAGTTGCTGGCCCAGCTGGAGCCATTGGCAACGCCGAGTGGCGGAACCACTCCGACCGCGACGCGACCTACCCCTGCGGTAGTGGCGGCACCCCGTCGCGCTTGGGGACTCTGGCTCGGAACGACTGCGGCGCTGCTCGCGGTGGCAGCCGCAGTGGCGCTTGCGCTCAGCCGGGCACCGGAGCCAGCTCGACTCGGTCGGCGCCTGCAGCTGACGCTGTCGCCGGGACTCGAGATCGATCCGGCGCTCTCGCCCGACGGCGGGCTCGTCGCCTACGCCGCAGGGCCACTCTTTCGGACCCGGCTCTACGTGCGCCAGGCGGATGGCGGCGCCCCCGTGGCGCTCACCACCGGGCACGACGGGTTCGCCCGGGTGCCTCGGTGGTCACCCGACGGCAGGCGGCTCGTGTTCCGTTCGGAGCGCGGGCTCGAGCTCATTCCCGCGCTCGGGGGCGCCTCGCGGCTGCTCGTCCCTGCGCCGCCCCACGACTGGATCGACGGGGCCTGGGCACCCGACGGACGCTCGCTCGCCTACGCGCTCGGCGACTCGGTCTACGTCCGGGCCGTGGACGACGGCGCGGCGCGCGGCCTGGCGCGGCTCCCCGAGGCCCATTCATGCGTCTGGTCAACTGACGGGCACTGGCTCGCCTGTGTCTCGGGCAACCGGCGTTTTGTGACCAACGAGGAGTTCGGCAACATTGCCGCGAGCAGCGTGTGGGTGCTACCCGTGGCTGGCGGAACGCCCGTCCGGCTGACCGATGACCAATCGCTCAACACGAGCCCGGCCTGGCTCCGGGGCCGGCCCTCGCTGCTCTACCTCTCCAACCGCGACGGCGGCCGGGACATTTATCAGGTACACCTCACGCGCGCCGGCCGGCCCTCAGGGGATGCCTTCCGGCTTACAACCGGCCTCAACGCGGCGGGGGTGAGCGTTGCAGCCGACGGGCGGCGGCTGGTCTACGCCACCCTCACCGAGAGCTCAAACGTGTGGGCCCTCCCCATCCCCAGGTCGGGCACGGCTAGCATGAGCCGGGCCGAGCCAGTGACGACCGGTACTCAAGTCATCGAATGGTTCGACGTCTCACCCGACGGCCGGTGGCTCGCCTTCGACTCCGACCGGAGCGGCACCCAGCAGATCTATCGCGTGCCGCTCGCCGGGGGCGAGGTCGAGCAGCTCACGAGCGGTGGCGAGCCCGCCTTCTTTCCCTCGTTCTCGCCCGACGGCCGGGAGATCGCCTGCCATAGCTTCCGGGGCGGCACGCGCCAGATCTTCGTACTCCCTGCCGAGGGCGGCACGCCGACCCAGGTCACGACTGGGAGCGGTCAGTACCGGGCAGCCGAGTGGTCACCGGACGGGCAGGCGCTTGTCTTTTCGAAGGCCGCCTACACCCCGGCCCAAGAGGTCGACCTCGTCACCCGCGATGCCGAGGGCCGATGGCGGGTGCCGCGGACCCTCGTGAAGGGTGGCGTCGTGGGTGTCTGGTCCCCGGACGGCCACTCGGTGCTGACGGCGGTAGGAGATGCATCGGGGGTAACGGCACTGGAGATTGTTCCTGCCGGCGGGGGCACGGGGCGGGTGCTGCTGGCGGTTCGTAATCCGACCACCGATCTCGCACCGCTCAACGACGACTACGCCTGGTCGGCGGACGGACAACTCGTGTACTTCCTAGGCCGGGATCCGCGCGACGGGAGTATGGGCGTCTGGCGCGTGCCGGCCGGGGGCGGGACGCCCCGGATCGTGGTCCGGTTTGACGACCCCTCTCGGCCGTGGCACCGGGATGCCTTCCGGGCGCAGAGCGGGCGGTTCTACTTCACCATCGGCGACCAGCAGAGCGACATCTGGGTTACCGAGGTATTGGGCTCACGGTGACCCATCGCAGAGACCTGCTCAGGAACGCTGCTCTGGCCGCTGCGGCACTCATGCTGCCGGAAGCTCTCGCCGCCTGCAAGTCTGGAAAGCCCCCGCAGGACGCGCGCGCCGCGAAATTAGACCCGGATCTCGAGCGCCTTACCAGCTGGACCGGAACACTCCGCGGGGACGGACTGACAGGGCCCGACACTCCGCCCGGCCACAGCGTCATCCGGGTCGGCGAGCTGGCCGCCGGCACTCCATATGTGCCGTTCACCCTCGAAGCCTATCTAAAGAGCGGCGGCAGCCCGTTGCGGGAGCCGCTCACACTCTCGCTCACCCGCTTCGACTGCGTGACCCTGGTGGAGTCCTGCCTCGCAGTGGCCCGGGTGGCCGATACCAAGGATCCGGCGACCTGGGAGCGGTTTGGCCGGGAGATCGAGCGCATGCGCTATCGCGGCGGGGAACGCCGGGGCTACACCTCGCGGCTGCATTACTTCAGTGAGTGGATCACCGACGGCGAGCAGCGCGGCCTGGTGAAGGACCTGGGCGCGGAGCTCGGCGGGGCGGAAGATGCGCGCCCGCTCCGGTTCATGACCGAGCATCGCGCGAAATACCCTGCCCTGGCCGATGACGGTGTGTTCCGGGAAATCGAGGCGATCGAGCAACGACTGGACCGGCGGGCTCGCCGGGTGATACCCACGAAGCGCATTCCCGAGGTGGTGAACCGGATCGAGACCGGGGACGTGCTCGCATTCGCCACCGAGATTCCCGGTCTGGACGTGACCCACGCGGCCTTCGCTCATCGAGGTGGGGACGGGGTTCTCCGGGTGCTTCACGCGCCGCTGTCCGGTGGAGTGGTGCAGGTCACCCGCACGACGCTGCCCGAGTACGTCGCCGCGATTCGCCGCTCGACCGGGATTCTGGTGGCTCGACCACTCAGAACGGAGAACGCCTGAGTGTAAGGTAGGGGATGTGGCGGGGGAACCAGCGTAGTGTCCTTCGGGCCGGCTGGCGCCGGCCCTCAGGGATTCAGCAGCCTTTAATACATCCCGCCCATACCGCCACCCGGGGCGGCCATGGCCGGCTTCTCTTCCTTCTTCTCCACCAGCACACACTCGGTGGTGAGGAGCAGGCCGGCAATCGACGCGGCGTTCTGTAGCGCCGTGCGGGTCACCTTGGTCGGGTCGATGACGCCCGCCTTGACCAGGTCCTCGAATACGTCGGTCGCAGCGTTGTAGCCGAAGTTCTTGTCCTTCGACTCCTTGACCCTGGCCACTACGATCGACCCCTCAGCGCCCGAGTTCTGGGCGATCATCCGGATGGGCTCCTCCAACGCGCGACGCACGATCTCGACACCAACCTTCTCGTCCTCGGTGCCCTTGATCTTGTCCAGCGCGCTCTGCGCCCGGAGCAGAGCCACTCCACCGCCGGGAACGACGCCCTCCTCGACCGCTGCTTTGGTGGCGTGAAGCGCGTCCTCGACCCGAGCCTTCTTCTCCTTCATCTCGGTCTCGGTGGCCGCCCCTACACTGATGATGGCCACACCGCCGGCGAGCTTGGCCAACCGCTCCTGCAACTTCTCCTTATCATAGTCGCTGGTGCTCTTCTCGACGGCGGCGCGGATCTCGGCGATTCGGCCCTGGATGTCGTCGGGCTTGCCCTTCCCATCGACGATGGTCGTGTTGTCCTTATCGATCACCACCCGCTTGGCGCGGCCCAGATCGGCGAGGGTCACGTTCTCCAGCTTGAGGCCAACCTCTTCGGAAATGACCTGCCCGCTGGTGAGCACGGCGATGTCGCGGAGCAGTTCCTTGCGGCGGTCACCGAAGCCAGGCGCCTTGACGGCCACCACCTTCAGGGTACCGCGAAGCTTATTCACCACCAGCGTCGCGAGCGCTTCGCCCTCGACATCCTCGGCGATGATCAGCATCGGCTTGCCGGCCTGCGCCACTTTCTCCAGGATCGGAAGCAGCTCCTTCATCGAGGAGATCTTCTTGTCGTGGATCAGGATGTAGGGATCCTCGAGCAACGCTTCCATCTTCTCCGGGTCGGTGACGAAGTAGGGAGACAGATAGCCCCGATCGAACTGGGTGCCGTCGACGGTCTCCAGCGTCGTCTCCAGGCCTTTCGCCTCTTCGACGGTGATGACTCCGTCCTTGCCGACCTTTTCCATCGCCTCGGCGATCAGGTTACCGATCTCCTTGTCGTTGTTGGCGGAGATGGTACCGACCTGGGCGATCTCCTTCTTGCCGGCCGAGGGAACCGACACGCTCCGGAGCTGCTCGACCACGGCCTCGACGGCGCGATCGATGCCGCGCTTGAGCTCCATCGGGTTGGCGCCCGCGGTGACGTTCTTGAGCCCCTCACGGAAAATCGCCTGAGCCAGGATTGTCGCCGTGGTGGTGCCATCGCCGGCGAGATCGGAGGTCTTGGTGGCGACTTCCTTCACCATCTGCGCCCCCATGTTCTCGATCGGATCACTCAGCTCGATTTCCTTGGCGACGGTGACGCCGTCCTTGGTGACCGTCGGCGAGCCGAATCGTTTGTCGATCACGACATTCCTACCCTTGGGTCCAAGCGTGACCTTCACGGCCTCGGCCAACTGGTCGATACCCCGCTTGAGCTTGGCGCGGGCTTCGGTGCTGAAGAGCAATTCTTTCGCTGCCATATGTCCTCTATTCTCTGAGAATCTGAATCAGCCGATCTTGGCCAGGATGTCGGACGCTTTGATGATGATCAGCTCATCATCACCCAACTCATACGGTGTCCCGCTGTACTTCCCGTAAATCACCTTGTCGCCCGCCTGGACGTCCATCTTGACCCGTTGGCCCTTCTCGATTCGCCCGGGCCCGACGGCGATCACCTCACCCTGGGTGGGCTTCTCCTTGGCGGTATCGGGGATGTACAAACCGCCACGCATGGACACTGCCTCGTCCGACGGCAAAATGACGACCCGGTCCTCGAGGGGATGGATCTTGATCTTGGGTTTGGGCTTGGTCTTCGTAGCAGTGGACATCGTTCCCTCCGAGCCAGGTCAGATAATGAACCGGTTGGTAACTCACGTAGGCTGGTAAACTACTCACTTTACTGTACTTGTCAAGCGTAAAAGCGCCGCTACTACGTGACTAAACCAATTTGGTTAAGTGGCAAATGTGCGGATTATGGCGTGTGAAAATGGAGTGGGTCTCTGAGGTTCTGCAGCTCCCGATAGTAATAGAGGGCCGTCGGGCGCTTGCCATTGAGCCTCAGCCGCTTGAGAAATGCGAGCTCTTCCTCAGTGGCGCTGCCGCTCAGGACAGGATCCTGGAGGAATTCCTTGAGTCCCGATTCCTCGACCACCGGCCGGTCGGGCGCCCATTC
>JAXDMF010000040.1:0-2528 GCA_034666205.1 Gemmatimonadales bacterium | reverse complement strand
ACCCCGTCCTCGGCGTCCCGCCAGGTGCCTTCCTGTCCGGCGACTTCCTTGTTGCCGCAGGCGTAGTGCTGCACCCCGATGGTCCCGTTGACCTTGCAATTGATCAGGAAGTAGCGGTCTTCCTTATAGTGGAGCAGGGCCTCGGTCTCGGGAGAGTAAAACGCCGTGTCTCCCACCTCGTTTCCCCGGATGTGGAAGTCGTGATGGAAGAAGCAGCGGATCTCCCGGGGCCGGTCGGCCAGGTTGCTGATCCGCACCCGGCGGATCAGCACGTTCTCGTAGAAGTCCACGCCGTCGTTGCAGAGCAGCTCCACACCCAATGTCGGATTCCGCGCTCGCACCTCGGTCACCATGGACGAGTCGGCGTAGCGCATCTCCGGGCTCCATTCGGCGCCCATCCAGCTGAACTGTCCTCCGACCCAGACCCCGAAGCGGAACGGGTGCCCGGTTGCGTGATTCTCCTTGCCGACGTGGGGAAAGTAGAGGTCGCGGATCCGGTACTGGCGATCGAACATCACCAGTAGCCGCCCGTTGGAGAGCGCGAGATCACGGGGCACGGCGACGCACCTCGTCTTCCAGCGCCTTGATTTTGGCGAGCCGCCGCTCGTGACGCTCCTCATGGGTGAAGCGGGCCGCCAGAAAGGTCCGCACCAGCTCTCGTGCCAGCTCCAGGCCGATCACTCGGGCGCCGAGCACCAGAACGTTCATGTCGTCGTGCTCGACGCCCTGGTGCGCCGAGTAGGTGTCGTGACAAAGGCCGGCCCGGATGCCGGGGAACTTGTTCGCCGCCACGGAAGCTCCCACTCCGCTCCCGCAGATCAGGACACCGCGCTCCACCCCGCCCGACAGCACCGCGCGGGCCACCCACTCGGCCACATCCGGATAGTCCACCGGTTCCGGGCTGTGGGTGCCGAGGTCCTTCACCTCGTGGCCGTGGGATCGGAGATCAGGGATGATCTCCTGTTTGAGTTGGAAGCCCGCGTGATCGGCGGCGATGGCGACGATCATCGGGCGGACACCGGCTCCGCCCGCCGTGCGACCAGATCCCGCGCAGCCTCGAGCACGTGCTCCACGGTGAAGCCGAACTTCTTCTGCAGCTCCTTGAGCGGGGCCGAGGCGCCGAACGTCTTCATCCCGATCATGCTGCCGGCCAGGCCCACGTACCGCTGCCACCCGAAGGTGCTGGCCTGTTCCACCGAGACCCGCGCGGTTACCTCCGGCGGAAGGACGCCGTCACGGTAAGATTGGTTTTGCTGCTCGAACAATTCCCACGACGGCATGCTCACCACCCGGACCCGGACCCCCTCGGACGTGAGCCGCTCGAACGCCTCGACGCACAGCGACACCTCGCTGCCAGTGGCGAGCAGAATCAGCTCTGGCCTTCCTCCCTCGGCATCGGCCAGGACGTAGGCGCCTCTGGCAACTCCATTCGCCGAGGCGTAACGGGTCCGGTCGAAGACGGGGATGGGCTGGCGAGAGAGCACCAGCGCTACCGGCTGGTGCTGCAGCTTCATGATGACGCGCCAGGCCTCCACGACTTCATTGGCGTCGCCCGGGCGAATGGTGATCAGGCCGGGAATGGCCCGGAGCGAGGCCAATTGCTCGATCGGCTGGTGGGTTGGTCCATCTTCTCCCACCCCGATCGAATCGTGGGTGAAGACGTGGATGGTGGGGATCTCCATGATCGCGCTCAGGCGAATGGCCGGCCGGGCGTAGTCGCTGAAGATGAGAAAGCCGGAACCGAAGGCGCGCACCTTGGAGAGGGACAGCCCGTTCACCGCCGCCGCCATCGCGTGCTCGCGCACCCCGAAGTGCATGTTTCGGCCGCCGGGATTCTCGGGGGTCAGGTCTCCCGCGCCCTCGAAGGTCAGCCGGGTCTTGGTGGAGGGGGCCAGGTCGCCGGCGCCCCCGATCAGCCAGGGCACATTCCTGGCGATGGCGTTCAACAGCTTGGCCGATGCGTCCCGTCCCGCGACCCCCTTAGGGTCGGCGGGGAAGGTCGGCAGGTCGCGATCCCACCCATCGGGCAACTGGCGGCGCTGCATCCGCTGGAGATGGTCGGCGAGCTCCCCATACTGCTTCCGATAGTCCTGGTAGCGCGTCTCCCAGGCCTCGTGCAGCTCGCGCCCGCGCCGGCCAAATCCATCGCGCAGGCGCTCGCGGACCCCGTCGGGCACCAGGAACTTGGAATCTTCCGGCCAGCCATAGAACCGCTTGGTGAGGCGGATCTCTTCTTCGCCCAGCGGCTCGCCATGGGCTGCACCCGTGTCCTGCTTGTGGGGCGCGCCGTAAGCGATGTGACTGTCCACGATGATGAGGGTGGGTCGGTCGTTCGTACTCTTGAAGACCCGGAGCGCCCGCCGGAGCATGTCGAGATCGTTCGCGTCCCCCACCCGAGTCACATTCCAACCGTACCCGATGAAGCGAGTGGCCGTGTCGTCAGAAAAGGCCCAGTTGGTGTGACCTTCGATGGTGATCTTGTTGTTGTCGTAGATCCAGCAGAGGTTGGACAGCTCGAGGTGCCCGGC
>JAXDMF010000039.1:0-4696 GCA_034666205.1 Gemmatimonadales bacterium | reverse complement strand
CGATTTCGCGGTGATTTCGCACCGGCACGGCGACCACACCGCCGGGCTGAGCTATCTGCTGCGAGTGAACCCGCATGTGAAGATTTACGCTCCCAAGGAGCCGTTCGGCGTCTTCGGCGCCGCGCTGCCGAGTACGTTCTATCGCCGGGATGCGAGCCTGGCTGACTCGATGCGTTACTTCAACGGCAGCCCACCGGACGAGATGCGCTTCGGCACTCCCTGGCCGCAGGCGAACATCCAATGGATCGACAGCCTGACCGAGGTCGCCCCTGGGGTCACCATCATCTCGACGGTCTCCAAAAACCCCGGCACCCTCGAGCTGCGGGAGCTCTCGCTGGCGGTGCGTGGGCCGGAAGGGCTGATGCTGCTGGTAGGGTGCTCCCACCCCGGTATCGAGACCATCGTCGAGGCGGCTCGCCCGCTCGGCGATCACATCGCCGTCATTTTCGGCGGGCTTCACCTGGTGACGACGCCGGATACGACCATCGCGCGGATCGCGTCGGCACTCCGGGACCGGTGGGGGGTGGTCGAGGTCGCTCCGGGCCACTGCACCGGCGAGCCGGCGTTCGCCGAGCTGCGGCGAGTCTTCGGCCCTCGATACCGGTACGCCGGACTGGGGGTAGTAGCCGAGATCTCATGAGCATTCTGGGCCTGCACCACGTCACCGCCACCGTCACCGACGCGCAGGAGGATCTCGACTTTGCCACCGGGGCGCTGGGGCTCCGGCTGGTCAAGAAGACGGTGAACTTCGACAACCACGGCGTCTATCACTTCTACTACGGCAACGAGACCGGCACGCCGGGAACGGTGTGGACCACGTTCCCCTACAGGGACCGAGGCGTGCCGGTTGGTGAGAAGGGGCTGGGCCAGATCACGGTGACCTCGTTCTCGGTTCCCGCCGGTTCGCTCGATTTCTGGCGCAATCGCCTCGAGGGCCGTGGGCTTCCGGTGGGGGAACCCCCGCCGAGGTTCGGCGAGGAGTCGCTAGTGGTGACGGACCCATCCGGCCTTGCCATCGAGCTGGTCGCGACGAACGGCGACCGTCGGGTACCCTGGACCGGGAACGGTGTTCCGCTCACGGCTGGAGTACGCGGCCTGCACAGCGTGACGCTCCAGAGCCGAGCCCCTGGCCTGACCCAGAGGCTCATGACGGGGCCGCTCGGATTTCGCCTGGTGGACGAGACCAAGGGACGGGTTCGGATGGGAATCGGTAGCGGCGAGGCCGGCAAGTTGGTGGACATCGTTGACTCGCCCGGCGCGCCGCCGGCCAGGAACGGGCTTGGCACCGTGCACCACGTCGCCTTCGCGGTTTCGGATGAGGACGAGCAGCTGCAGCTGAGAGAGGAGCTGATCCGGCAGGGTCTGGCCGTCACCGAGGTGCTGGACCGGTGCTACTTCCGCTCCATCTACTTTCGGGAGCCCGGCGGGATCCTGTTCGAGGTGGCAACGACCAAGCCCGGGTTCACCATCGACGAGGATCTGGCCTCGCTCGGATGCGGGCTCAAGCTTCCGCCCTGGGAAGAGCAAAACCGCGAGGATATCGAGGGGACGCTGCCCAGGGTTACCGCTCCAATGAACACGAAAACCACGTGATTGTTTTGCTTTTTGCCGCAGTCAGCGCTCCAGAACAAGTAGGGTGAAGGTGTCCGGCACGAGCGTGGGCCGTGGATGAGGCTGCTCCTCCGTCGGTGCCGGTGGTGGGCCGAGATCCGCCGTAACCGTGAAGACCCGGTGAGTGCGCGGATCCAGCGCCATCGTTCGGGCGCCGCGTTTGGTGGGGACGGTGGAGACCACCCGATACTTGGTTGGACTGTCCTGGTGAACCACCGTCAGGGTGCCCTCGCCATCTGACGAGAATGCCAGACCGGTGCCCGGATCGAAGCCATCTCCATCGACTCCGCCTCCGATCGGCACCGTCGCGATCACCTTTCCTGCCGTGGCATCAGAGATGGCCATCACTTTATTGTGACAGCCGCTGAAGAGCCGGTGATGGGTCCGGTCGATGGCCAGGCCGGTGGGCTCGGTGCAAGGTGCCAGTGACCACCGCCGGGTGACCTTCTGAGCCGCTGCGTCTATCTCCGCGATCTCCGCTCGATCCTCGATGTTCACGTAGAGCTTGCCATCCCCCGCACTCACCCCGAACTCCGGCTTCCCTCCCAGGTCGATGCTGCCGATCGCCTTTCCCGATGCAGGGTCGACCACGGTCGAGGAATGCGCGTCTCCATTGAAGGTGAAGACGTGCTTCGATGCGGGGTCGAACAGGATTGCATCGGCGTCATCCGCTGCTCGAGTCCGCCCCAGTTCCTTGAGAGTCTTCAGGTCGAACATGAGCACGCTGCCGTCGTGGCCCGAGGTGGCGAAGCCATGATGGGTAGCGTAGTCGAGCGCAACACCGTGGGCGCCGTCGAGCCCGCGAACCTCGCCCAACAGCTTGCCGTGGTCTGGATCTACCACCATGACGCGATCCTGCCGTGCTATGAAGAGGCGGTTTGAGGCGGTATCGAGCACGATGTAGTCCCATCGGCCATCGCCACCGAGCTTGATCTGTCGCGCAACATGGTACGGATGGGTGGTAGCTGTCTGGGCTCCGAGTCCACCGACCGCGGCGGCAGACCCAAGACACACAGGGAGCAGGACTCTCGACGCCTTCACAAGTGATCGCATAGTCAGTGCACCTTAGTTGAATCCGGTACCGGCTTAAGTACCAGATCTTGGAAGTCGAAGCTGAAATCTACCTCGGCCGAGGCCGGAACCATGCGAAGCCGCTCCACCGTTCCATCCGGATTGAGCGAGAACGTCGCGTAGGCGTCGGCCCGGAGCTCGCGATCGCGCCAGCGGGCCAGGAATGTGTCGTACTGCCAGTGCACCAGGTCGCCCACCAGCGCTGGCGTGTGCGAAAACCGGATCGCCAGGCCCTTTCCTTCCTGGGCAATCGTCACGTCACCGTACCACGGGTCCCGGTAGGTGCCGGCGTACTTCGCCAGCGGAAGCGAAGGGCCCACGGTGGAATCGCGGGTCGAGGCGGCGTTCTGGGCCGCCTCCTTCAGCTTCTGCCGGTTTCGCTGCCGCAGCTGCTGAAAGAGCCCCGGGTAGTCGGGCGGCTTGACCCCGATGTAGTAATCCAGCACCTGATCGACGATCGACTCGAACGCGAGACCCGATTCCTGGTTGGTCAACACCGCCACGCCCAGCCGGAGGTCCGGGATCATCGCCACCTTGGAGAGATAACCCGGCAGGTCGCCGGTGTGCTGGCGGAGAATGTGGCCCCGGTAGTCGCGCACGCCGAGGCCGAGGGCATAGCCCGACACGGTGGGACGGAGATGCGGGAGACCTTCCAGTCCGGGCGGCAACTCACCGATGGGCGTCGGCGTCACCTCCCGCCAGAGCTGCTTGGCACTGGCCGGCGAGAAGAGGCGGGTCCCATCGGCCACCCGGCCGGAGTCGAGCTGGACCATCATCCACTTGGCCATGTCTGCGGCGCCGGACATGATGCCGCCGGCCGGATTGGTGTTGTCGCTGGCGAACGGATCCACCGGACGCACGGTATCGTTTACCTCCGCGTGAGTCCCGGCCACGTCGCCGCCTTCGGTTGCTCCCGAATGTCGGACGTCGCTGTCAGTCATCCCCACCTTGGCGAGGATCCGGGTCCGGACGAAATCCTCCCAGGACTTGCCCGACACCGCCTCGATCACCTCGCCCGCCACCAGATAGAGGACGTTGTCGTAGGCGTAGGCACTTCGGAACGACGTTGCCAGCGGGATGTAGCGGATACGCCGCGCGATCTCCTTGCGGTTGTACGTGGATGGCGGCCACCAGAGCAAGTCGCCGGCACCGAGGCCGAGGCCACTGCGATGCACCAGCAAATCACGAATGGTGAGCTCGTGGGTGACGTAGGGGTCGGACATCGCGAATGCCGGGAGATAGTTGATGACCGGCTTGTCCCACTCGACCTTCCCTTCCTCCACCAGGATTGCCAGTGCGGTCGCGGTGAACAGTTTCGTGTTGGACGCGATGCCGAACCGGGTGTGGGCGTCCACCAGTGCCGGCTCGCCCATGCGACGGACGCCATAGCCTTTGGCCAGTATCACCTTCCCGTCCTTCACGACAGCGACCGAAAGGCCCGGCACGGTAAAGGTCTGCATGACTCGCTTGACGTACGCGTCAAAGCCTGGAGGAGGCTGCTGGGCAGTCGCCTGGACCTGGATGGAGGCGAGCAGAACGATCTCGAGCAGACCTGTCATGATGATGCCTGAAGCCGCTTCGGCGCCACCAGCCGATAGGAATCACGCAGCAGGTCGGCCAGCTCAGACCAGTCGACCGCGCCATCCAACCAAATTCCTATCCAACCGCTCGGACCAACGTAGGGCGGCACGAAGAATCGCGCCGGTGCGGCCCGAACCATGAAAGCCTGGTTCCCGGGTCCCGCCTTGCACCACACTGCTGGGCGACCGCCGCCATGGTGGTTATTGGCGGCCGCGTACATGGCGAACAGCTTGTTGCGGACCCGGAACGTGGGCTCGCCCCAGGCTTCGACCTCATGCGATTCGGGGAGGCCGAGACAGAGTTTACGAAGGCGGGTCAGGGGTCTGGGTGGCATAACAAGGCTATGGGACATGTGCTAAGGGCCGTTTCGTATTGGTATAGACTACCATTAGCCAAGAGGTTTTGCCCATAGCCCGGAGCCAAACATGGTCCG
>JAXDMF010000038.1:0-2767 GCA_034666205.1 Gemmatimonadales bacterium | reverse complement strand
CGGTCATTGCGTTCTCGGTGACCGATACCGGCATCGGCATTCCCAAGGAGAAGCACTCCGTCATCTTCGAGGCGTTCCAACAGGGTGACACCGGCACCAGCCGGAAATTCGGCGGAACCGGACTGGGCCTCTCCATCAGCCGTCAGATCACCCGGTTGCTCGGCGGTGAGATCCGGATCGAAAGCACCCCGGGCGCAGGCAGCACCTTCACCCTGTATCTGCCGTTGCTGTATCCGGCCCAGCCGGGCGAGGCCCCCGCGAGCGACGAGGATGGCGCGGGCAGCGTAGCAACGCTGAGCGAGTCGAGGCCGACGGCCAGCTCACGGGTCGTGCTTGCCCCTGTGGTCGACCGGGCGGTCAGCGATGACCGGGGTCAGATCGAAGAGGGTGACCGCGTCCTCCTCATTGCCGAGGACGATCCCCACTTCGCCCAGATCCTGCTCGACCTGGCGCGGGAGCGTGGGTTCAAGGGGCTCGTGGCGCAGACGGCGGACCGGGCGCTCGCGCTGGCCCGGGAGTATCAGCCGACGGCCGTCACCCTGGACCTGAGGTTCCCCGATGCCGACGGCTGGACCATTCTGGACCGGCTGAAACATGACGCTTCCACCCGGCACATTCCGGTGCACATCATCTCGGTGGAGGAGAACTGGCAACGTGGGCTGCGGCTCGGCGCCATCGACTTCCTCACCAAGCCGGCCACGAAGGAGTCGCTGTCGGACGCCCTCACCACCCTTCACGAATTCGTGGACCGCCCGGTCAAGCGGCTCCTCGTGGTCGAAGACGACGAGGTGCAGCAGCAAAGCATTGCGGAGCTGATCGGCAACGGCGACGTGCAGACCACGGCGGTCACCACCGGGGCCGATGCGCTCGCGGCGCTCCAGCGGGAGACGTTCGACTGCATGGTGCTCGATCTCGGCCTGCCCGACATGACCGGCTTCCAGCTCATCACCCGGGTGAAGGGCGAGACCGGGCTGCGGAAGCTCCCAATCATCGTATACACGGGGAAACAGCTAACCAAGCGGGAAGAGGCCGAGCTCCGGCGGATCGCGGAGTCGGTGGTCATCAAGGATGCGCAATCCCCCGAAAGGCTGCTGGACGAAACCGCCCTCTTCCTTCACCGGGTCACCGAGCGCCTGCCGGAGTCGAAGCGGCGCATGCTGGAGCAGCTGCATCGGACCGATCCCACCCTCGTCGGACGAAAGGCCCTGGTGGTGGACGACGACGTCCGCAACATCTTTGCGCTCACCACATTCCTCGAGCGCAGCGAGATGAAGGTGATCCACGCCGAGAGTGGGCGCGATGGCGTCGCCCGCCTCCAGGATACGCCCGACGTGGACGTCGTGCTCATGGACGTCATGATGCCGGAAATGGACGGCTATGAGACCATGCGTGCAATCCGGCAGATGCCCAAGTTCCGCAATCTCCCGATCATCGCGGTTACCGCGAAGGCCATGAAGGGAGACCGGGAGAAGTGCATCGAGGCCGGCGCGTCAGACTACATCGCCAAGCCGGTTGACATGGAGCAGCTGTTGTCGTTGTTGCGTGTATGGCTGTACCGGTAGGCGGGCGGTCCGGCGGTCGGGCAGTCGGGCGGTCAGCTCAGGAGGACGAGCCGACTGCAGCGCCCACCGTGACCGGCGTAACTGATGCAACTGAGCAGCCGACCGCCGGACCGACCGACCGGCCGACCGACGATCGCGTAAACATCCTGCTCGTCGATGACCAACCCGCGAATCTTGTCGCCTTGGAGGCGATGCTTCAGGGGCTGGGGCAGAACCTGATCAAGGCAGAGTCGGGCCGGGAGGCGCTGAGGCGGCTTCTGACCCAGGAGTTCGCGGTCATTCTCCTCGATGTGAAGATGCCGGAGATGGACGGCTTCGAGACCGCGGAGCTGATCCGGGAGCGGGACAAGTCACGCCATACTCCCATCCTGTTCCTCACCGCGGGAGACAACACCCAGACGCAGGCCGTTCGCGGGTACGCCGTCGGGGCGGTGGACTATCTAGTCAAGCCGGTGGTGCCGGAATTCGTGCGGTCGAAGGTCGCGGTGTTCGTCGAGCTGGCAAAGAAGAACGAGCTCCTTCGCCGGCAGGCCAAACTGCTGGCAGCAAGCGAGCAGGCGGCACGGGAGCTGGCGGAGACCCGGGCCGAGCTGGTGCGCGACCTCGAGCACAAGAACCGGGAGCTGGAGAGCTTCAGCTACGCCGTCTCCCACGACTTGAGGGCGCCGCTCCGGCGGATCGAGAGCTTTAGCCGGGCAGTGCTCGAGAGTCAGGGCAACCGGCTGGACGAGGCGGGACAGCGCTTCCTGAGCCGGGTGCGCGAGGCAAGCCAGCACATGTCGCAACTGATCGACGACGTGTTGCACCTGTCCCGGGTGACCCGGGCCGACTTGCGGGACCAGGAAGTCGACCTGAGCAGCATCGCCAGCCTGATCCTCACGCGGCTCCAGGAGAGCGAGCCCGAGCGCAAGATGGACGCAAAGGTCCGCCCGGGTGTCCTGGTCACCGGGGACAGTCAGCTGCTCAAGATCGCGATGGAAAATCTGCTGGCGAACGCCTGGAAGTTCACGGCGAAAGAGCCGGAGTCACGCATCGAATTCGGGATGATGCAGGCGGGCGGTGAGGCAACCTACTTCGTGCGGGATAACGGCGCGGGGTTCGACATGACGTACACCGACCGGCTCTTCGGTCCATTCCAGCGCCTGCACCCACAAGGGGAGTTTCCGGGAAATGGCATCGGGCTCGCCACGGTGCAGCGCATCATC
>JAXDMF010000037.1:0-5423 GCA_034666205.1 Gemmatimonadales bacterium | reverse complement strand
CGTTCGGAATGACTCGGTTCCCCAACCTGCCCCGCTGCCCCGCTGCCCCGCTGTCCCGCCGTACTGAGCACGACCTCGGAGCCACCCAGCTCGATCTGCTGCCGCAGATACCTCGCCCATTCATCGGCCAAGGGTCTGCTCCACCAGGTCGAGGATCGCCTCGGCCACGTCGCGCTTCGATTGGAGCGGAAGGATCTTGCGGGTGCCGTCGCGGCCCAGCAGCGCCACGCGATTGGTGTCCTTCTCGAATCCCGCGCCCGGCTCGAGCGCATCGTTCACCACGATGAGATCGAGGTCCTTGCGCTCCAGCTTGGCCAGCCCCTTGGCCAGCGCGTCTCCGGTCTCCAGGGCAAACCCCACGACGACGCAGCCGGACTTCCGGGCGTCGCGGGTGGCGTCGAGGACGTCGGTGGTGGGCTCCATGGGGATCGCGAGTGCGCCGTCGATGCGGGATCGCTTGCTCTCGCTCGGGCTGCTCGGACGGTAGTCGGCCGGCGCGGCCGCCATCACCAGCACGTCTGCAGCCGGCAACTCCGTCCGCACCGCGTCCTCCAACTCCGCGGTAGAGTCGACCTGCTTCATTCGGACCCCGGTCGGTTCGGGAAGCGCCACCGGTCCCGAGATCAGCACCACGTCGGCCCCGCGCTCCCACGCCACTTCGGCCACACGGTATCCCATCTTCCCACTCGAACGATTGGTCACTACCCGGACTGGATCGATCGACTCGCGAGTCGGGCCCGCAGTCACCACCACCCTCCGACCGGTCAGCTGCCCGGCCCGGAGCAGCCGGGCCGCGTGCGCCATGATCGTCTCGGGCTCGCTCATGCGCCCGGGCCGTTCCGATGGTCCCTCGGCCAGGGAGCCGATCTCCGGGCCGACGAACGCGACGCCACTCGAACGCAACGTCTGAAGGTTGGCCTGGGTCGCCGGATGGGCGAACATCTGATCGTTCATGGCAGGCGCTACAAGGAGCGGGGCGGTTCGAGCGAGCAGCAGCGCGGTGAGCACGTCGTCGGCGAACCCATGGGCCAGCCGAGCCAGGAGGTGCGCCGTCGCGGGCGCCACGATGATGAGGTCGGCCTGGCCCAGCCGCACATGCGAAAGCGCCCCACCCGGCTCCCAGAGGGAGCTCTGGACGGGACGCCCTGTCAGTGCCTCGAAAGTGGCGGGCCGGACGAACTCCGCCGCCGCCTGCGTCATCACCACGTCCACCCGCGCTCCCGCCTCGGTCAGGCGGCGAGCGAGAGTGCAGCTCTTATAGCACGCGATCCCGCCGGACACGCCCAGAACGACGTGCCGGCCGGCCCACACGGTCACGTCTCGGAGCGGCGGCGGCGGAGGAGCTTGTAATTCAGTTCGCCGTCCACGAGCTCCTGCATCGCCTTCGTGGTGAGCTTCTCGGTCGGCCGGGCGAGGTGGTCCTTGGGGAACTCGTTCAGGAAACGAGCGAACTTGGCTGCGACCAGCACGCCGAGGTACTTGTTCCCGGCCTGCTTTGCCACTTCAGCGGGGGTGATGATGCGCATGCTTGTCTCCTGAAGGTTTCTGGTCGCGAGTCGCGAGTCACGAGTCGCGCGGTTCCAGTCGAGTCATTGCGAGGCACATAGTGCCGAAGCAATCCAGCGGGCTTTCACTGCCCTTACCGATTCCCGCCCCGATCCCGCGACTCGCGACTCGCGACTCGCGACTTCTTCTTCCCAATCTTCTCCGCGGCGGCGATGAGGTCCTCTCGCAGCTCATCGACAAACTCGGGCAGCGCCCGCTGCCGGGGAACCCGCCGCGCCTCTGCCTCCAGAATCGCGGCGACTTGCGACACCGCAGCGACCAGGTCCTCGTTCACGATCGCGTAGTCATACTCCGACACTACGGCCAGTTCCTCCGCGGCCCGGATCATCCGTTGCCGCAGGATGGCCGGGTCCTCGGTGTTGCGGCCGGCCAGCCGCTTCAGCAGGACGGCAGCCGACGGCGGCAACACGAACAGGAGCAGGGAGTTCGGGAAGTTGCGCCGGATCTGCCGGGCTCCCTCGACCTCCACGTCGAGCACCGCGTGCCGCCCTTGCGAGAAGATACGCTCGATCTCGCTTTTGAGCGTGCCGTACAGCTCGCCGGCGTACGTGGCCCACTCGATGAACTGCCCCGCCTTCTGCCGCCGCTCGAACTCCGCGCGCGAGAGAAAATGGTAATCCACTCCATCGCGCTCGCCGGGACGCTTGGCCCGCGTAGTGGCCGAGACCGAATAGGCCAGATCGTCCCGGGCCTTCAACAGCATCTTCGCGATCGTCGTCTTCCCGCCACCAGACGGCGCGGAGAGCACGAGGAGAAACGGCATCACTCGAGGTTCTCGAGCTGTTCCCGGAACTTCTCCAGCTCTCCCTTCATCGCGATGACCGTCTGCACAATGGCGGCGTCGCCGGCCTTGGCGCCCATGGTGTTTACCTCGCGCCCGATCTCCTGCGCCAGGAACCCGAGACGCTTTCCCACCGCGCCATCGGCGACCAACGCCTCACGCGCGGCGGCGAGATGGGCGCCGAAGCGCACCAGCTCCTCGGTGATATCGAGCTTGTCGGCGAGAAACGCGAGCTCCTGCGCCAGCCGGGTGTCGTCCATCGTGCGGCCGTCGAGCAGTTGCGCCACCGCGGCCCTGAGCCGGTCCCGCTCCCGAATCAGCCGGTCAGGCGCCCGGGCCTCGATCTGCTCGGCGGCGCTCTCGAGCAGCGCGAGCCGATGCCCCAGCTCCTCAGTCAGCGCCTTTCCCTCCCGCGCCCGCATGGCCCGGCACTCGGCGCCCGCCTGGGCCACTACCGGCTCCACCTCGGTCCACGCGATCTCGCCCACCCCATTCGCCCGTGAGCCGAGCACATCGGGCTGCCGGGCCACCAGATCGATGGTGACTTCTCCGCTCAGACCGAGTGTGCTCTGCAACTCGCGCAGCCGGGCCACGACGACCCGGGCACGGTCGAGATCTACCTCGAACCCGGCTTCACGTTCGGCGCTCTCCGTCCAGCGAGCCTGGATCGTGACGTGGCCCCGCTCGAAGTCGCGCCGGAGCCGCTCGCGTAGCTCCCCCTCCAGCGAGCTGAGGTCGCCGGGAAGCTTGGCCGACAGGTTGAAATAGCGGTGGTTGACGGTCCGGATCTCGACTCGGAGCCGCCGGCCGGCAACCGGCCCTTCCGCGGCACCGAAGCCCGTCATGCTATACGGCAAGCAACCTCCGAGGGAGCCGGAATAGCCGCGCAATTTAGCCGGGAAATGGGGTCTTTGGTAGGGTTCAGTCATTGCTAGAGCGCGTAGCGCTCGAAGCAATCCCGCCGGATCGCCACGCGGGCCTGCGGGATTGCTCGCGATGACTGGAATTGGCACGGCCCCTGCCTTCGGCGAGGAGGTCCGATCATCCGATCGCCATAAGGGAGAACACCATGCCTGCTTCGCTCGCCCATCGTACGCGGCCCTCGCAACTGCTCGGGGCTTGCCTGCTGCTCGTGCTGACGGCCTTGGCTCACCAGGCCGTTGAGGCGCAGACCGTTGCACCAGCCTCGACCCGCGTGACCAGTGTCGCCCTGTCCACCTCCCACGCAACCCCGGTCTGGACCCTCAAGATGAAGCAGGACTTCCGCTGGCAGCAGGTCACGCCGTCGGGCACCCTGCTGGTCTCGACCGATGCCGCGCTCACGGGGGTGGACATCGACCGGGGCCAGGTCGCGTGGGAGAAGCCGGAGCTGGGCGGCCTGCCCCCCGACAGCGTGCGAATGGTGGACGGGTCTCTCCTCCTGGAGGCCGCGCGGCCCGGGCTGCTGCTGATCTTCGATCCGGTAACCGGGGCAAGCGTCTTCGATTCTCGCAACCTCAACCTCGCGGAAGTCGTCACCCGTCGCGTTCTGCCACAGACCGGGACGCTCCTTGTGCATGGCCGTCGAACGGCCGGCCCCGCGGTGGTCGCGCTCTATGATCTGGCGACCGGCCAGCAGCGGTGGGTAAACGAAACGCTGTTCGACCAGACCGAGCCCAAGAAGAAGGGGCTGGGCGGCTTGATGCAGGGTCTCGTACGCCGCGTATCCGAGGGCACTGCCCTCCAGGTGCTCCAGGCCGGGCCCGAGATGATCGTGGTCCATACGCTGGTGGGGCTCAAGGCGCTCGACGCCCGGAGCGGCGAGACGCGGTGGTCGGCGACGCTGCCGACCGCCCGAGCCGGCAACCCCGCGAAACACGTGCGGCTCTATCCCTCGCTCGACAAGAACGACCGCATCTACGTGAGCTTCGACGATCGGCTCATGGCCTATCGCCTCGCCGATGGCCAGCCACTCTGGGCCAAGCCCGCGACGGTCGGCGGCTGGATTCGCGACATCGTGCAGCACCCGGCCGGGATCGTCATCCTTCCCGAAGGAGCGCCCGAGGGCGAGCTCACCGGCAGCCGGACGGTGAAGAACGGCGTGGTCCAGACTGGTCTCAACGTCGCCCGCTATGAGGACGGCACCACCATCGCCGCCAAGTCGATCAAGATGCACGGCGATGTCATCGAGGGAATGATTGTCGGGGACGCGGTGGTGCTCGCGATCGACGCCGACTCGAAGACCTTCGTCAACGTGCTCGACGTCTCCACCGCGACCCTGCGTCTCAAGAAGGACGCGAAGATCAAGGGTCAGCTCGACTGCGCCGAGCTCACCCCGGCCGGCTTGCTCTATGTCACGCGGCCCGACGCGAGCACCAACGCGGAAGTGAACGTCATCGATCTCGCCAGCGGGGAGCCGCGCTTCAAGGATGCGATCGAGAGCGGGAAGCCGATGAGCTCGAGCGGGTACGATGCCGAGCGGTATTATCTGCATCACGCGACCGAGGGACGGACGATGTACGTCTTCGCCAACCGGGATCACCAGCTGTACGCAGTGGACCGCGAGGCCGGCACCTACAAGGCGCTCGGCGGCGAGATCAAGCTCCAGGGCGGCGAGGATCCAGTCGCCATGGAAATCCGGCCCGACGGCATCGTGCTCATCGCGCCCCAGAACCTGGTGGTCGTCGGGCGGGACGGGCAGGTGAAGCAGCAGGCCTACCATCCCGCACCCCAGCTTCCGGGGCTCCTGCGGGCGCTGCACGCGGTGAACGCGGTGCGCGCCGGCCTCTACGGCGCCGCCGCCTCGGCCTATGGCGATGCCTTTGCCCAGGCATCCCGCCGCTCCAGTGATCCGGCGGTGCAGCGTATCACCGGCGAGCTGGCCACGGCGTATACCCAGGGAGGCGCGCAGCTCCAGGGCTATTCACGCCAGTCTGCCGCCATGGCGACCAAGCGCTTCAAGGCCTCGCTCGCGGTTCCGGGCTCGGTCTTCATGCTCACCAAGGCGCCCGAGGGCAAGGGCAATGTCCTGCTTCAGATCGACAAGGACAGCGCGCAGCCCCGGGCGCGGGTGGATCTGGGCAAGGAGAAGGAGCCG
>JAXDMF010000036.1:0-10585 GCA_034666205.1 Gemmatimonadales bacterium | reverse complement strand
TCCGGGAAGCAGGCCCGCTCCGTGATCGATGGTCTCGAGGCCGACGTGGTCACCCTGGCCCTGGCGTATGATATCGACCAGATCGCGGAGAAAGGCGGCTTGCTACCGGCTAATTGGCAGAGCCGCCTCCCGAATAACAGCTCGCCGTACACGTCCACGATTGTACTGCTGGTCCGCAAGGGGAATCCCAAGGGAATCAAGGATTGGGGTGACTTGGCCAAGCCGGGCGTCTCTGTGGTGACCCCGAACCCCAAGACCTCAGGCGGTGCCCGGTGGAACTACCTCGCCGCGTGGGCTTGGGCCTTGCGTCAGCCGGGCGGCAACGAGGCGACCGCCAAGGAGTTCGTGACCAAGCTGTACCAGAATGTCCCGGTGCTCGATGCCGGTGCTCGCGGAGCCACGACCACCTTTGTGGAGCGGGGAATCGGTGACGTCCTGATCGCCTGGGAGAACGAGGCTCTGCTCGCGATCAAGGAGCTGGGGCAGGGGAAGTTCGAGATCGTGGCGCCTTCCCTCAGCATCCTCGCCGAGCCACCGGTGGCGGTGGTGGACAAGATCGCCGGTAAGCATGGCACCAAGGTCGTTGCGCAGGCCTACCTGGAATACCTCTACACCGAGACAGGGCAGGAGATCGCGGCGCGTCATTTCTATCGTCCCAGACTCGCCTCGGTGGCAGCGAAGTATGCAGCCCAGTTTCCCCAAGTGCGCCTCGTCACTGTCGATGAGGTGTTCGGGGGGTGGAAGAAGGCGCACGCCACCCACTTCGCCGACGGGGCGCTGTTCGATCAGATCTACCAGCCGGGGCGCTAGACCATGAAGCAATCGTCGCGGAGCGTACTCCCCGGATTCGGGCTTTCGCTGGGGATCACCTGCACCTACCTCAGCCTGGTGGTGCTGCTCCCGCTCGCGACCGTCTTTACCCGCACTTCGGAACTGTCGGGGTCCGTGCTCTGGGCCACCGTCACCGCTCCCCGAGTTCTGGCGTCATACCGGGTCACCTTCGGTGCCTCGTTCGTGGCCGCTCTGGTCAACACGGTGTTCGGGCTGCTGGTGGCCTGGGTGCTGGTGCGGTACCGGTTCCCCGGGCGCCGGGTCGTGGACGCCATGGTGGACCTGCCGTTTGCCTTGCCGACCGCCGTTGCCGGCATCGCGCTCACCACACTCTACGCCTCCAACGGTTGGATCGGGAGATACTTGGACCCTCTCGGCATCAAGATCTCCTACACTTGGCTGGGCATCACAGTCGCCTTGATCTTCATCGGCCTGCCATTCGTGGTCCGCACGGTACAGCCGGTGCTCGATGACCTGGAGGTGGAGGTGGAGGAGGCCGCGGCCAGCCTGGGTGCCCAACGCTGGCAGACCTTTACCCGGGTGGTGTTTCCCACGATTGCGCCCGCGCTGCTCACCGGCTTCGCGCTGGCCTTTGCCCGAGCAATAGGGGAATACGGTTCGGTGGTCTTCATTGCCGGCAATATGCCGATGAAGACGGAAATCGTACCGCTTCTGATCATCACCAAGTTGGAGCAGTACGACTATGCCGGCGCGACCGCCATTGCCATGGTCATGCTGGTCGTTTCTTTCGGGCTTCTCCTCACGATCAACCTGCTCCAGTGGGCGGCGCGGCGCCGCTCGGCCGCCTAACATGACCACCACCGCGATGGATCGCGCCGCCGCGCTGGCTCCGCGGGCTGTCACCCGGGCCACCGGCGAGTCGCGGGCAGTGCGCTGGACGCTGATCTCGCTTGCACTCGCGTTTCTGGCCGTCACACTGCTGCTGCCCTTGGTGCTCGTCTTCACCCAGGCTCTCGCCAAGGGACTCCCGGCCTACTGGGCAGCGATCACGGAATCAGACGCGCTCAGCGCCGCCCGGTTGACACTGCTGGTGGCTGCGATCGCGGTGCCGGTGAACCTGGTCTTCGGGGTTGCCGCCGCGTGGTGCATCTCGAAATTCTCCTTCCCCGGAAAGAACCTCCTGATCACCTTGATCGACCTGCCTTTCGCAGTCTCGCCGGTGATCTCGGGAATGATCTTCGTGCTCCTCTTTGGTGCCCATGGGTGGTTCGGATCCTGGTTATCGCAACACGACATCAAAATCATCTTTGCCGTGCCGGGCATCGTCCTCGCCACCATGTTCGTCACTGCCCCGTTCGTAGCGCGGGAGCTCATCCCTCTCATGCAGGAACAGGGTGTCGAAGAGGAAGAGGCGGCCATGGTGCTGGGCGCCGGCGGTTGGCAGACGTTCTTCCGGGTCACCCTGCCGAACATCAAGTGGGGGCTGCTCTACGGGCTCGTCCTCTGCAATGCACGAGCGATGGGAGAGTTCGGCGCGGTGTCGGTGGTCTCGGGGCACATCCGGGGTGAGACCAACACACTGCCGCTGCATGTGGAGATTCTCTACAACGAGTACGCCTTCGCCGCCAGTTTTGCGGTGGCATCGGTGCTGACCTTCCTGGCGCTCGTCACCCTGGCACTGAAGACCCTGATCGAATGGCAGCAGCGCCGAGCTACTGCAGGCCAGACCGATCTCGAGAGCATTCCCGAAAAGCCTGTCCTGAGCCCAGCGAAGGAGATCGCGGCATGAGCATCGAGGTGCGTAATCTGCGAAAGACGTTCGGCGACTTCGTGGCGCTGGACAATGTGAGCCTCGATGTTCCCGGCGGAGAGCTGGTGGCGCTGCTCGGGCCGTCAGGATCGGGTAAGACGACCCTGTTGCGGATCATCGCGGGTCTGGAGCCGGCGGATCAGGGCACCATCCATTTCCACGGCGAAGACGCGACCGGTCAGCCGGTACGCGAGCGCCAGGTGGGCTTCGTGTTCCAGCACTATGCCCTGTTCCGGCACATGAGTGTCTTCGAGAACATCGCGTTTGGGTTAAGGGTACGGCCGAGGCGGGTGCGGCCCTCGGAAGCGGAAATCCGGGACACCGTCATGGGACTATTGCGGTTGGTCCAGCTCGACGTCCTGGCCGAGCGTCGGCCGTCCGAGCTGTCCGGTGGACAGCGCCAGCGCGTGGCGCTCGCGCGGGCGCTCGCGGTTAAGCCGAAGGTGCTGCTACTGGACGAGCCGTTCGGTGCGCTCGACGCCAAGGTGCGGAAGGAGCTGCGCCGCTGGTTGCGCCGCCTGCATGAGGAGGTTCACGTTACCAGTGTCTTCGTGACCCACGACCAGGAGGAGGCGCTGGAAGTCTCCGACCGCGTGGTGATCATGAACGAGGGAAGGATTGAACAGAACGGAACTCCTGAGGAAGTCTACGAACGTCCTGCGACACCGTTCGTCTATGGCTTCCTGGGCGACGTCAACCTGTTCCACGGCCGAATCCATCAGGGACGGGTGAACATCGGCGAGAGCGAGTTGGAGGCTCCTGAGTGGGCCGGCGCTCCGGATCAGGCCGGCATAGCCTACGTCCGCACCTACGACGTGCAGCTGGAGCCTTCCCGCTCGAGTGCTTCCTCCCTGGAAGCAACGGTCCGCCATGTGCGCGCTTTCGGGCCCGTCGTTCGGCTGGAACTGGATCTTGTCGATGGCAACAGGACGATCGAAGCTCACATCCCCCGTGGCCGTTTTGAGAGCCTGGGTCTCGCCAAGGGCAAGAGGGTGTATGTGTCTCCCACCAACGTGCGGGTGTTCGCCCAGCCCTCCTGAGGAGCATTCCTGTGAGCCGTCGGCTGGTCCACGATCCTGATGGCCTCAACACGGCCATTTGGCCGGTACCAGGCAATCATCTCGTCACCCCCATCGATCACTTCTTCACCCGCAGTCACGCCCCGGTTCCGCTGATCGACCCCAGTACCTGGCGACTCGACGTGGGTGGCCTGGTGGAACGTGCAGTCAGCTTTTCCCTCGAGGAGCTCCGCGGCGCTTTCCCCCAGCGACAGGTAATGGCGACTCTGGTCTGCGCAGGGCTAAGGCGGAACGAGTTCTTGGCCCTGGGTCCCTTGCCAGGCGAGCTTCCCTGGGGACCCGAGCCGGCCGGCACGGGCCAGTGGACCGGCGTGTCCCTGCGGGATCTCCTTGACGTCGTGGGAGTGGTGAAGGGAGCGCGGCATGTCGAGTTCGTCGGCCTGGATCGGGTGGAGCGCCAGGGTGATCAGTTCGGCTTCGGCGGTTCGATCGACCTGTCCAAAGCGCTCGACGGCGACGTGATCCTGGCCAGCGAGCTCAATGGGAGGCCCCTTCCGGTGGTGCACGGATTCCCGCTTCGGGCGGTGGTGCCGGGCTGGATCGGCGCGAGAAGTGTCAAATGGCTCGGCCGTATCACGCTGCTGGAAGAGCCCTCCCCGAATTACTTTCAGCGTAAAGCCTATCGCCTCCAGCGCGAGGTCCACCCGCTGGATTCGCGTGACGTCTCTCGTGGTACCGCCCTCAGTGAAATCCCCCTGAATTCGGTCATCCTGCACCCCACGCCGGTGCACGCGATCCCCGCCGGCCCAGTCCACGTGTCCGGGTGGGCGGTGGGCTCAGGGGGCCGGTCGCTGACTGCGGTCGAGGTGTCTTCCAACGGGGGGGATGACTGGACGGGGGCGCGGATCGTGACCCAAGGCGCTGCGTGGAGCTGGTCGCTTTGGGAGGCCACGTTAAACCTTAAACCCGGGCGGCACACGCTCGTGGTCCGGGCCACAGACATTACGGGAGTCACTCAGCCGTCAGACATCGCCTCGACGTGGAACGTCAAAGGCTATAACAACAACGCGTGGCATCGGGCGACGATCGATCTGGTATGAGGCAGGGTCATACCCAATGGCTCAAATCTCGGTTCAGGATCCGAGATAGCAGGGCGACCTCCTCCCGGAACGCTTCCACCATCTCGGCACGGAGCGCAGGTACCAGCGGTGGCCGTTCCGCCCTCACCGTATTCAGGGTCAGAATTTCTTTCTTTAGAGCGCCAAGTCCCGCGGCTCCCACCGTTTCCTTGACCCGATGGTACGCTCGGCGCAGCCCGGGTGGAGGTCGGCGGATGAAATCCTTCAACCAGGTGATTCGTGCGCTCTTGTTCTCATTGATCCGGGGGAACTCGGTCCGGTTGTCTCGCGGAACACCCAGGAAGTCGATGACGTCCTCATAGACCCGCTGGGGGGAAACGGCGAAATCATCAAACAGGATCAGCTTCACCTGCTGTCGCGGGAATATGGAGAGCAGCCGCTCGGTCTGGGTGCCAAACTGGCCCATCTGGGCATACTGCACCAGCTGAGGCTCACGGCAGGTCGATGGCAAGTCGAGGCCTTGCCTGCGCCGTTCCTGTAAACGCCAGGCCGTCTCAAAATCGGGCTCGGTTTCTTCCGACCAGTAGAGCAGTTGCGAGTGCAGCGAATACACCATGTCCACTGGGTTGCGGAACATGGCGATGATCTTTGCGTCCGGGTTGAACTTGCGGATGTTGGAGATGGCCGTCGAGGAGCGGAGATAATAGACCGACGCCTCGCCAACACTCAGATGGGCCGAAGTGCTCCCGGCGAAGAGCTCGGTATAGTCTTCCAGCGTCTTGATGAAGGGGTAACTACCCAGGTCAGTCGCAAAAAAATGCGGCTCTTTGACCGTCGACATAAAGATGTTCGGATGAGGTCGAAGGTACTCATAGAGGGCTGTGGTACCGCACTTCGGGGCCCCTACAACGAAGAAGTTCGGTTTGGCAACCATGCTGGAGAGTCCTCAGTGGCGAATGTGCCACAACAGTGCGGCGGGCTGGACAAGCGCTACGCCACAGAGCCATTCCGCGGGAAACCGGCGCGGCGTGACAGCCGCCGAACGCGGTTGCCATACCTATGCCGCCGATCTCCATGCGGTAGATTGCGTTACGCCTGTTTCCCTACCCACCAGCGACCCGACGAGCATGTGAGTCCCATCACACTGGGACCCTGCGCTGCCTCGGGTTAAGATCCGGGCCTCGGCCAAGCTCGCCGGTATGGAACCTGTACCGGGCATAGATCGTGCTCATCCCGCCGCATTCAGCAGGAGCGTCAATGCTATCGGTTTTACCATCGCCTGACCCGATCGGGCGGCAGACAGGTGAATGATAATCCGTCAAACCTGACGCACCGCGCGGTCAGCGGCATGGCGTGGGTGGCGTGGGGGAGTGCCGCCATCGCCGTGCTCAAGGTGGCCGTACTGGTCCTTCTCACCCGCCTTCTGTCCCCGGCCGACTTTGGCGTGGTCGGCGCCGCCCTCGTAGTCATCGGATTTTCCCTCAACTTCTCCCAGCTGGGACTGGGACCGGCTCTGGTGCAGCGTCCGGTTCTCGAGCCGCGCCACGTGAGCACCGCCTTCTTCGCATCGACCGGGTTTGGCGTCCTGGTCATGGCCATCGTTTGGCTTGCGGCTCCGCAGATTTCCCAATTCTTCCGAATGGACCATCTCACGCCGGTGGTGCGCGCGCTGGCGATGGTGTTTCCGATCGCGGGGATCTCGACGGTCGCGGAGAACCTTCTGCAACGAGAGCTCCGCTTCCGTTTTCTCGCCAACCGCGATGTGTTGGCTTATGGATTGGGCTATGGTCTCGTCGGTGTCGTCCTCGCTCTACTTGGTTGGGGCGTCTGGGCGCTGGTGGCGGCGCAGCTGACTCAGAGCGTCGTTCGAACCGGGATTCTGCTGCGGGCTGCGCCGCCGCTCCTGCGTCCCCGGCCGACATGGGCGAGCTTTGTCGAGCTCATGGACTATGGCGCGGGACAAAGCGCTACCCGCATGGCGGTTCTCCTCGCCAACCAGGTGGACAACCTGGTGGTGGGACGCTGGCTGGGAGCCGTAGCCCTCGGCCTGTACAGCCGGGCGTACCAGCTCATGTCGGTTCCCACTGCACTCCTCGGTGACGTCCTCGACAAGGTCTTATTCCCGATGATGGCTCGAGTCCAGGATGAGCCACGGCGGCTCGCCACGGCATATTTGCAGGGCACTGCGTTTCTGGCTTTGTTGACCCTGCCGGCGGGCGTGGTTGCCGCCATACTGGGGCCCGAGCTGATCGCGGTGGCATTCGGTCCGCGGTGGGACGCCATGGTGCCCCCGTTTCAGGTGCTGGCGCTGGGTATGATGTTCCGGACGAGCTACCGCATGAGCGATTCCCTCTCCCGCGCCACTGGGAGGGTATATCGTCGGGCCTGGCGGCAGGGGCTGTATGCCGCATTGGTGTTTCTTGGTGCCTGGATCGGCCACTACCGCGGGGTGACTGGAGTAGCGTTCGGGGTTCTGGGTGCGCTGTTCCTCAACTACCTCATCATGGCTGAGCTCAGCCTGAGCGTGGGACAGATCTCCTGGTCCCGATTCGCTCAGGCCCAACTTCCCGCGGTCTGGTTGACCATGCTGGTCGGTGCGGTGACGGTGGCGATAACGGAGGGAACCCGGCACCTCGGGTGGCCCCCACTGGTCGGCCTGATCGGCGGGTCACTGGGAGCCGCCATCACGGCCGTGGTTGCCGCTACGGTGGCACCGAGGCTCACGCTTGGGGAGCAGGGTACCCGGGTTCGAGATACCCTTCGCGCCTACCTGGTGGCGCGGATTCGGCCGGCGCGCGCGGGGGGATCCGCGTGACCGGCAGCGGTGCACTCTCTGCGCCTCTGGGGGTTACCGGCAAGAATACTCCTGACACGGGCCTGGCCACTGCCGCTTCCCCTGGGAGACCCATCGCCTTCTTCCTGCCCTCACTCCGAGCCGGTGGTGCCGAACGAGTCGTCGGGAATCTGGTGCAGGGTATTGCCCGGCGAGGATTTCCCGTGGACCTGGTGCTGGCTGCCGCCGAGGGCGCGTTTCTCGACCAGCTACCCCCGTCGGTGCGGCTGGTTGACCTCCGTGCTTCTCGGGTGTTGGGGACTCTCCGCCCTCTGAGTCGCTATCTCCGGAATGAGCGGCCCCGGATTCTGATCTCGTCGATGCACCACGCGAACCTGGTTGCCCTCTGGGCTGCCAGACTCGCCGGCCAGCAGACTCCGGTCATCGTGACGGTGCACAACACGCTCTCCCAGAGCCCTCGGCGGGCGCTGGCGGACCGATGGCTCTGGCCCCGCCTGATCCGAGCGTTCTATCCCGGGGCACGCGGAATCGTTGCGGTCTCGAGCGGCACCGCGGACGATCTCGCTCGCACATCGAAGATTCCCCGGGAACGGATCCAGGTGATCTATAATCCGGTGATAACCCCGGCGACGGACGCACTGGCCCGGCAGGTGCCGGACCATCCCTGGTTCGCCGCTGGTCAGCCCCCCGTCATTCTAGGGGTCGGCCGGCTCACGTGGGCGAAGGACTTTTCTACTCTGATTCGGGCGTTTGCCCGGGTGCGGCAGCAGCGCGCTGCGCACCTCGTCATTTTAGGTGAAGGGGAGGAGCGTTCCGCGCTCACGGCATTGGCAAAGGAGCTCGGCGTGGCCGATGATGTGGCGCTTCCCGGCTTTCGCGCAAACGCGCTTGCCTTCATGGCCCACTCGACGCTCTTCGTCCTCTCTTCCGTCTCGGAGGCGCTCCCCACGGTGCTGATCGAGGCGCTGGCTGTCGGAGCCCGGGTGGTCTCCACCGATTGCCCCAGCGGCCCCCGTGAGATCTTGCAGCACGGCCGGCTCGGCACCCTGGTGCCGGTGGCGGACGTAACCGCAATGTCGGCCGCCATTCTGGACGCGCTTGACCGCCCGGCAGCCCCAGTCTCGCTCGAGCCCCTGGCTGCCTTCACCGAGGATGCTGCGGTCGATCATTATCTTCGCTTGATCAAGGACGTGGAATGAACAAGATCGCGTACGCTGCCCTGTGGGTCTTCGTGTTCTCCATGCCTTGGGAGAACCTCATTGTCATCTCCGGTGTGGGCGCCATCAGCCGGCTCTTCGGGATGGTGGCATTCAGCGTGGCCTTGATTACCGCCGTCGTCTCCGCCCGTATCCGGCGCTTGCACGCACTGCACGTGCTGTCGGTGCTATTCGTCATGTGGGCAGCCGTCGGTCTCATGCTCTTCCAGGTTGGTACCGACGTTCCCAAGAAGTTCTACACCTATGTGCAGCTCATCATGGTGTTATGGATAATCTGGGAGCTTGCGCCAACCCGGCAACGTGCGCTCGGACTCCTGACAGCCTACGTCTTCGGGGCCTATGTCGCCGCCCTGAACACCATCATGGTGTACCGGACCGAGGCCGGCCTGGAGCGACGGTTCTCTGCCGAGGGATTCGATCCGAACGACCTCGCGATGACGCTGGTTCTGGCCCTGCCGATGGCGTGGTACCTCGGCATGACCTATCACCGGCCGATTCTCCGCTGGATCTGTCGCGGGTACCTGCCCATCGGCCTGTTCGCCATCGCCCTCACGGGCTCGAGGGGAGGCATGGTGGCCGGGCTGGTGGGTCTCATGATCGTGCCATTCACCATGACCAGGCTCTCTCCGGCCAAGCTCGCGGGCGCCGTTTTCGTCATTGCAATTTCCGGGGCGGTGGCCGTGGCATACACCCCCGACATCATCATTAAGCGACTCGGCAGCACCGGGACTCAGATCGAGTCAGGCACGATGGGCGGACGGACGACCATCTGGATGGCGGGGGCCAAGGCCTTCGTTCAGCGGCCGCTCACCGGCTACGGGTCCGGCAGCTTCGCACCCGCGATTCGGCCCATCCTGGGATATCCCCGCGTGTCGCATAACTCCTATTTGACGGTCTTGGTGGAGCAGGGCCTCGTCGGCTTTCTGCTGTATATAGGGATGTTCTTTGCGGTGCTTTTCTCGGCGCTGCGACTCCCTCTGTTGGAGCGACGATTCGCGGTGATCCTCCTGGCCACACTCGCCATCGCAATGCTTCCACTGGCGTGGGAGGATCAAAAAGCAGCCTGGTTCACTCTGGCCGCAGTTCTGGCGTTGGCGCAGGGGTGGGGCGCGGGTGTGCGAGGAGATGCGCCGGAACCCATTCCCGTGGAGCCGAGTCCCTACTCCCGGGCACGTGCCGCCGCACCGATGCGACAACGCTTCACCGCGAGGGTCCGCAATACCGAGCGGGACACCGGAGCATGACGCCTCGGGTGAGCGTGGTCACCACGGTGTACAACGGCGAGCCTTATCTCGACCGGGCGATCCCCAGCATCCTGGCGCAGACCTTCAAAGAGTTCGAGTGGATCCTGGTGGACGACGGCTCCCAGGACCGCACGCCCGAGATCCTCCGGGAGCTGGCCCAACGTGATTCCCGCGTTCGGGTCTTTTCGCCGGGGCGATTGGGCCTGGCGGCGGCAGCCAACTATGGGGTCTCCCAAGCGCGGGCCGAATACATCGCGCGGCAGGACTTCGACGACACCAGCTACCCGGACCGGCTGCGGCTCCAAGTCTCCTTCCTCGATGCTCATCCGGAGGTGGGGGTGGTTGGCGGATACTATGTGCTGGTGGACGAGAACCGGGGCGAACGCTATGTGAGGATGCCGCCGACCCAGCACTCGGCCATCGTGTCTGCCATGGCGAGATACATCCCGTTCGCCAACACCCTCGTCACTTTTCGCCGGAAGGTCTGGACCGATGCGGGTGGCTACCCCGATGTCGCCGACCTGGAAGACCTGAGATTGTGGCTGCGGGCGGGTCAGCTGGGTTGGCGGTTCGCCAACCTTCCCGAGCTTCTGGGCGAGCACTACGACCACCCCTCGAGCTTCTTCCATC
>JAXDMF010000035.1:0-10793 GCA_034666205.1 Gemmatimonadales bacterium | reverse complement strand
AGCATCGTGGTGGTGCTCTCCGACTTCATCGCGGAAGGATGGGAGCGGCCCCTGAGACGGCTCGGGGGTCGCCACGAGGTCGTCGCCATCACCGTGGACGAGCCGCGAGAGTACGACCTGCCGGACTCCGGGTGGATCGAGATGGCCGACGCCGAGTCGGGACGAAGAGTCCTGGTGGACACCGGCAGCCGTGAAGTCCGGCTTCGTGTGGCCCAGCTTGCCGACCGTCGGCGAGAGGAGCGCGCCCGGGCGCTCGCGGCAGCCGGCGCGGACCATGTGCGGCTGGAAACCGGCACCGCGTATTCGATCCCCTTACGGCGCGCGTTTGCGATGCGCGCTCGCCGGATTCACCGGGGATGACAACCGGACTGGTCGGCTGGTTGGCCGCGGGTCTCCTGCTGCAAGGCGTCGGTCCCACCGTGGGCGACACCGTGTGGCTGAGCCGGACCATCGCGGTCCCGCCGGGCTACGTGGTCCGAGCTGCCGACTGGGATCCCGTCGATCCGATCGAGCTGCTTGGCCGGCCTCTGGTTGTGGTCGCCGGCGACTCGGCCCAGATCACCTACCCGGTGGTGGTGTGGCAGCCTGGGGCGCAGCTGATCGAGCTGCCGGGGCCATTGCTCCTCGGACCCGGCGGAACGGTCGACTCCCTGAGGGGTCAGCAGGTGAAGCTGGAGGTCAGAAGCGTGCTGCCCCCCGCCACGCCTGTCTCCGCACTCTCTCCCCAGCCGCGTGCGGCGCTCGTGGCCATCAGAGCCGTGAGCCTGGCGCCTCTGGCGATTCTCTGGGCCATGTCGCTGGCGCTGCTGCTTCCGCTGCACCTCTGGTGGCGGCGCAAGGGGAAGCCCGCCCCGGCTCCCGCGCCGGACGCTCCTGCGGCCGAACCGCCGTTGGCCCGTTGGGCTGACGCGGGCGAGTACCGCGCAGTGGCCAACATCTCTGCGGTGCGCCTGCGGAGCGCCGTGGCCCAGCGCGTGGCAGCCGCGCACCCCGGTCTCGACACGGAGCGATTGCTGTCCGACCTTGCCGCGGTCCGGCCCGACTGGCCACTGGCTGAGCTGGGTGACATCCTCCGCGGATTGGATGAGGCCCGGTTCGGCGTCGCGCCTGCGTCCGACGCGCTCGCGCTCTCACGCTCATCGGTCGCCATGCGCGCGCGCCTGCTTGGCGAGGCCGCGTGACCTTCGCCCGTCCCTGGCTGCTGCTGCTGCTCCTGCTGCTCCCACTCTGGTGGTTGCTCCGACGCCGTCGTGCGGTGCCGGCCGCGCGCTACAGCGATGTCACTCTGCCGGCCATGGCCACCCGTCGGCGCTGGTGGGTGATGCTTCCGCCGGTGTTGAGAGGGCTGGCTCTTGCCGGCCTCTGCCTAGCCGCCGCGGGCCCCCGCATTGGGGGCGACACGGTTGAGATCAAGCAGGAAGGCATCGCGATCGTCATCACCATCGACATCTCGAGTAGCATGCTCGCCGAAGATTTCGCGCCGTCGAATCGGCTGGAAGTGGCCAAGCGGCAGGCGGTGGGCTTCATCCGCGGCCGAACCGCCGACCGGATCGGCTTGGTGGCCTTTGCCGGCGAGGCCCTGACCCAGGTGCCGGTCACACTGGACTATCCGGTCATCGAACAAGCGGTGATGGACCTCAAGATCGGTAGCCTCGAGGATGGGACCGCCATCGGGAGCGGCCTGGCCACCGCGGTGAACCGGCTGCGGCGAGCACCGGATAAGTCCAAGGTGATTCTGCTGCTGACCGACGGTGAGAACAACAAGGGGCTGATTGATCCCCGCACCGCTGCGGCGACCGCTGCCGCCTTCGGGATCAAGGTCTACACCATCGGGGTGGGAACCATCGGCGAAGCGCCCATTCCCACCGGTCGCGGGCTGGGCGGCTTCCGCTACGAGTTGCTTCCGGTGCGCATCGACGAGCCGCTGCTGCAGGAGATCGCCCAGAAGACCGGCGGTCGATATTTCAGAGCCAAAGACAGTGAAGCGCTCAGCCGGATTTTCCGGCAGATCGATGCCCTGGAGAAGACTCCGATTCACGTCACCAGGTACACCCGTTATGACGAGACCACCCGGCCATTGATCCTTCTGGGCCTGGCCGCGTTGGCGCTCGAGCTGGTGATCGGATCAACTCTCGTGGTGCGGGTGCCATGACCTTCGACGCGCCGCTGCTCCTCTTTCTAGCTCCCGTCGTAGCTCTTGCCTTTGGCTTTGCCGCCTGGCTCGCCCGGCGGCGCCGCATCCGCATGGCTCGGCGGTGGTCTCCCTCACTGGGGCGGCTGGCCCGAGGCCGGGGCGGGTGGGCACCGGCAGTGGTGGGGCTCAGCGCGCTGCTGGCGGCCGTTGCCCTGGCCGGACCCCGCGCGGGACGAACCGAAGTGCGTACCCAAACCCGTGCGCTCAGCATGGTGCTTGCCGTCGATATCAGCCGCTCGATGCTCGCCGAAGACGCGGCGCCCAGCAGGCTCCAGCGCGCCGGACGCGAGGCGCGCAGGCTGATCCAGGACCTCGAGGGAGACCGACTCGGCCTGATCGCCTTCGCCGGGCGGAGCTACATCCTGTCTCCGCTCACGGTGGATGGCGGAGCCATCCGGATGTATCTCGATGCGATGGATCCGGATCTTGCGAGCGAGGGTGGTACCAGCCTGAGCGCGGTCCTGGCCCAAGGGACCGAGCTGCTCGCCGCCGCAACCGATGCGGCCGATCGTGTCCTGGCGGTCTTCACCGATGGCGAAGCTCACGACACCCTGCCCGAGGTGATTGCTCAGGCGGAGGCGCTCAAGAAGGCCGGCGTTCACCTCATCGTCGTGGCCGAAGGGCGGGCCCTCCCCACGCGTATCCCGGTCCGGGATTCCGCCGGCACCTTGCTGGAGTACAAGCAGGACGAAGAAGGCAACGTGGTGCGGACCCAGCGCCGGGACGACATTCTCCGTGCGGTGGTGGACGCGGCGGAGGGGACGCTGGTACCTAATGAACTGCCCGACCAGGCCGGTGCGGTGCGCGACCTCGTGGCCGCGCTGAAGCGGAGCCCTACGTCGGAAACCCGCACCGCCGACCTCGTCCCCCGCGCCTGGATACCCGTGCTCGGTGCCGCCCTCATCCTGCTGGGCTACACCCTCGTTCGGCCTGGTCCTGCCCTCGTCGGCCTAGCGGGTGTTCTGCTGCTCTCGGGCCGGGCCGAGGCGCAGCGTCCCACCGCTGGGACTCGGGCCATGGCAGCAGGAGATCCGGCGCGCGCGGCCGCGGAATTCCTGAAGGAGGCTGGAAGCGGAAGCGCGCGGGACACTGCCTTCTACAACGCCGGAACTGCGGCCCTTCAAGCCCGGCGATTCGATGTAGCCCGGGGTGCGCTGGAAGAAGCGGCCAAGTCTCTCGATCCCGATCTTCGGTACCGCGCCCTCTACAACCTGGGACTGCTCGGCCTGCTCGCCGCGGAGACCGATTCCACCAAGCGCCAGGAGATACTCGGACAGGCGGCCGACCGACTGCGTGAGGCGCTGAGACTGCAGCCCTCGTCGGCTCGTGCCAAGTGGAATCTCGAGCTGGCCGAGCGCCGTCAGCCGCCACCGCCACCGAGCGGAGGCGGTGGCGGGCCGAAGCCGCCCTCCGGCGGTGGCGGACAGCCCTCGCCCCAGCCCAGCCGCCCACAGCCCCCGAGCCAGGGGCTGAGCCAGAGTCAGGCCGAGCAGATCCTCAACTCCATGGAACGCCGTGAACGCCAGACCCGGGCCGAACAGCAGCGCCGCCTTCGCGGCGGTTCGGCTGGAGGAGTGAAGGACTGGTGATCGGGCTGCTGGTACTCGCGCTACTGCAAGCAGCCGGCCCCGAGCTTCATGTGTCCGTCGACCAGGACCGCATCTCGGTGGGCGAGGAGCTGGTGTTCACCGTTCGGGCGGTGAGTCATTCCTCAGAGCCGATGGATTTGTCCATCACACCCATCAACGGATTCGAGATCGTTTCTCGCAGCGAACGCACGGAGGTCTCGTTTTCCGGAGGGCCCATCCGGACGACCGTGGTCGAGATGCGCCTTCGAGCACTCCGGCCGGGGCGCTGGCAGATCGGTCCCGTGCGAGCGGCCCAAGGTCGCCAGATTGCCGAAGCCGCGGCCCTCGTGGTGGACGTGGATCCCAACTCTGGCGCGGCGGCGACGGCCTTGAACCCGCGGCTGCGGGGCCTGCTGGAACGAGCGCCGGCCCCGCCGCGAGGGAAGGCTGCGGTAGCACTCCTGGTCTCCGCCGATACGGTGAACGTCGGGGAACAGGTAGACGTGGTGACGGCTGCGTGGTTCCCCCGCGACCTGCGGCTCCAGCTCCGCCGCCCACCGACGCTTCAGCCGCCCGTGATCGACGGCGTCTGGAGCTACCCCCAGGCAGCGCCGGCCGGTATTGCGGCAACCCGCAACATGGCGGGCAGTGCGTACGATCTCTTCGTCGCTCACCAGGTGGTCTTTCCGCTAGTGCCGGGGACCATTGCCATTCCCAGTGCAATGTTGAAGTACAGTACTCCTCTGGCGCTGCAGTTCTTCAGCCAGGAGGAACGGTTCGCCCTCACCAGCCGCCCGGAATCGCTCGTGGTCCGGCCGCTCCCATCCCAGGGCCGGCCCGCCGACTTCAATGGCGCAGTTGGATCCGGGCTCCGCCTCGAGCGCAGCATCACTCCCGCCATCGCACACGCCGGCGAGGGGGTTGCGGTCGAGCTCTCGCTCAAAGGGGAAGGGAACAGCGCACTCTGGCCTCCGCCCGAGATCTCCTGGCCGCGTGCGGTGCGAGCCTACGTCGACCGCGTGGATGAGCAGGTGAGCACGGTCGAAGGTCGGCTGGGTGGGATCAAGACTTTCCGCTATCTCGTGGTTCCCGACTCTGCCGGGTCCATCGCCGTGCCGGCGGTGAGCTACGCCTACTATGATCTGGCCGCTCGCGGCTATCGCTCGGCGAGTGTGGGACCAGCTTCGGTTCCGGTGGCCGTGGGCGAGGAGGCCGCCACGTCGGCGGCGCTTCCTCCCGAGCTCATGCCGGAATCATCGCCGGCGCTGGCGTGGCGAATCACTCAGGCCGTGCCCGATTGGGTCTGGGCCCTCATCCTGCTGCTCCCACCCCTCGCGGTGCTGGTGCGATCGCCGCTGCGGCATTATCGGCGGCGCAGCCCGCCGCCCCCGGTGGAGACCGGCCTTCGTGCTGCCGAAGAGACGCTCGACGCAGTGGTACGGGGCTTGGTACCCGATCCGGATCATCGCTCCAGAACCGGATTGGCTGCTGCAGTTCGAGCGGCCGGAGCGGACGCCGAAACCGCATCCCGGCTGGCCGCGCTGCGCGAGCGGCTTCTCGCCCGCCGCTATGGCCCGCAAGGGATCCTGGTGGAGGACGCGTCGCTCACCGCCGAGGTGGAGGAGCTGGTGGCCCGGCTCGGTGGGTCGCTCCGAGGATGGAGAGGGAGAGGTGTTACGCTGGGCCTGCTGGTGGCGCTGCTCGCCGCCGGAGCCAACGCGCAGTCGCCCGCACCCGAGCGGCTCTACGAGTCCGGGGCACTCCGGGCTGCCGCCGAAGGGTTTGCCCGCCGGGTGGAGGTCGAGCCCGCGGTGGCCGCCCATTGGTATGACCTCGGTGCCACGTACTATCGGCTCGGCGCCAAGGGTCGAGCGGCGGCCGCATGGACCCGTGCGCGGCGGCTCGCACCTCGTGAGCCCACGATCACCCGTGCGCTTCGCCTGACGCCTCCCCCCGATGCCGTTTCGGGCCGGTGGCTCTGGAGCCCGCCGGTGACCGCCGAGGAGCTGCTCCTGCTCGGCGCTCTCGGTTGGATCGGGGGTTGGATCGGGTGGACGCTCCGACCCCGGTCGCGCGACCGGTTCGCGATTCTGCTGGTGTTTGCGGCAGCGGCGATCCTCGCCGGTTTCGGCCTCCGGACGTGGTATCGGCGGCCGATCGCGATCGTGCTCGATCAGACGACGCTTCGCCTCTCCCCTCATGGCCGGGCCCCCGCCCTCGGACCGCTGGAGGCCGGCGGGGCGGTTCGCATCGTTCGTCAGGAGCGAGGATGGTCTCTGGTCCGGGCCGCCGGATCCAGGGAGGGATGGGTTGCATCCGACGCCATCGCGGCCATCGGCGGATAGATTTCCTCCATGTCACGCCGGATTGCCATCCTGCCCGATGCTGTCGCGGACCAGATCGCCGCCGGCGAGGTGGTCGAGCGTCCTGCCTCTGTCGTTAAGGAACTGGTCGAGAATGCTCTCGACGCAGGTGCCCGACACGTACGGGTCGAGCTGGAAAACGGCGGTAAGGTGCTGATCCAGGTGAGCGACGACGGCAGCGGCATGGGACGGGAGGACGCCGTCCTCTCGCTCGACCGCCATGCCACGAGCAAGGTCCGGTCCGCTGCCGATCTGGTGGGTGTGGCCACATTCGGGTTCCGCGGCGAGGCGCTGCCGGCCATCGCCTCGGTATCGCGAGTGACATTAGCTACCCATGATGGTGAGACGGAGGGAACCGAGCTGACCGTGGTCGGAGGGAGATTGGACCGGGTGGCACCCACGGCGCGGCAACGCGGGACCAGCGTGACGGTCCGGGGACTCTTCTTCAATACACCGGCGCGAAGGAAGTTCCTTCGCTCCGCCGCGAGCGAGACTCGCGCCGCACACGAAGCCGTCGCCACTCTGGCGCTGGCCCATCCCGAGTCAGGATTCGAGCTCCAGGTGGACGGGAGCGGTCGGCTCGCGGTCCCCGCCGACCAGGATCAGGTCGAGCGCCTGGCGGGAGTGTGGGGGCGTGATCTTGCCGGAACACTGATCCCAGTCGAGTACGCCGCTGGCGCCTTTCGCGTGGGCGGGTATATCCAGCGTCCCGGCGATGCCCAGCCCACCGGACGCCGCACCCAGCTCTTCGTGAACGGCCGGCCGTTTAGAGACCCGTTCCTGATCCGAGCCGCCGAGGCGGGGTATCGCGCGGCGATCCACCCCGGCGACCGGCCGTCCCTGTATCTCCGGATCGAGGTCGCCCCAGAGGACGTGGACGTCAACGTCCATCCTGCCAAGCTCGAGGTACGCTTTCGCGACCGGATCGGGGTCGAGCGTGTGGTCGAGGAGGCGGTACGGTCCGCGCTGGGTGCGCTGGTGGCGGCGGTTCCGGTCGGCGACTGGCGCCCGCTTCCCGTCGCGTTCGGCTCGCACGGCAGCACTGGCGGAACTCAGCTCGTGGACCTCGAGCAGTTGTTCCCCGCGGGCTCCGGCGACGAACCCGCCGATGCATTACAGGAACCGCCGATCGGCTTCGAGGCGCCGCTGCTCCAGGTGTTCGACAGTTACATCATGTACCAGGGACCCGAGGGAGTTGTCATCGTGGACCAGCATTCGGCCCACGAACGGGTGCTGTACGAAGCCGTGCTCGCACAGCTGAGCGACAACAACGCACCGGCGCAACGATTGCTGCTCCCGCTCACCCTCGAGCTTACCGACGAGGAGCTCGACGCGGTGGAGGCTCACGGGCAGGAGCTCCGGCGTGTCGGCTTCGAGGCCGAGGCATTCGGCGGCCGGACCGTGGTGGTGCACGCCGTCCCGTCGCCCCATCCCCGCTTCGATGCCGCTGCCTGCTTCCGGGAGATGATTGCGGATCTGGCGCGGGGACGCTTCGGCGGGTGGGCCAACCGGCTGGAGCGCTTCGCCGCAACCTACGCCTGCCGAGCTGCGGTCAAGGCCGGCCAGCGACTGGACCAACGGGAAATGCGCGAGCTGCTGCTCCGGCTCTTTGCGACCGACCTGCCGCCGCATGACGTACACGGGCGCGCCACGATCGTGCAGCTGCCCCGCGAGGAGCTGGAGCGCCGGTTTGGCCGGCGCTAAGGTTCCGGTGCTGGTCGGGCCCACCGCGGTAGGAAAGACGGCGGTCGCGCTCGCCCTCACGGCACACTGGCCGCTCGAGGTGGTGTCGGCCGACTCGCGTCAGGTGTACCGCCGGCTCGACATCGGGACCGCCAAGCCCACAAGAAAGGAGCGCGCGCGCACTCCGCACCACGGTCTCGACCTGATCGATCCCGGTTCTCGCTACAGCGCAGGTCACTTCGCTCGAGATGCCGTCGGGTGGCTCACCGACATCCGCACCCGCGGGAAACAACCGGTGGTGGTCGGCGGCACCGGACTGTACGTGCGGGCCCTGGTTGAGGGTCTTTTCGCCGAGCCGTCGCTGGACCCCGCAATGCGACGCTCGCTGGATGCGTGGACTGCCAGGCTCGAGCCGATAGAACTGCTCCGCTGGGCCTCCCGGCTCGACCCCGGCTTCAGGGGCGGTGGCCGCCAGCGCGCCGCCCGCGCCATCGAAGTGGCGTTACTCAGCGGCTACCCGCTTTCCTATTGGCAGCAGGCTGCACGCGCACGAGGATCGCTCGACCCGTGGTACATTGTGCTGACCGTACCCCGTCCGGTGCTGCACCAGCGGATTGCGCGCCGAGCCGAGGACATGGTGCGCCGAGGCTTGATCGAGGAAGTGGCATCGGTGCTCGCCGAGGGGCACGCCCCCAACGCGCCGGGGCTCGACGGTATCGGCATTCGCGAAGCGGTCGAATATCTCCACGGACACCGAGGGCGCGAGACAGTGGCGGCAGCGATCACCGTCGGAAGCCGGCAATACGCCAAGCGGCAGGAAACCTGGTTTCGCCACCAGCTTGCCGGCAATGTGCTCATGCTGGACGCCACCAGGCCGCCGGAAAAGCTCGCGCGAGAGATCGTTGCCCTGTGGGAGCGGTACGACAAGCAACGCCCACTTGCTCACAGCGCAGAGCCACTATGAGGATCGGCATCACCTGTTATCCCACCTACGGGGGATCCGGCGCGGTCGCCACCGAGCTGGGTCTGGACCTGGCCCGGCGGGGCCATCAAGTGCATTTCATCACCTACGACTCGCCGTTCCGGCTCCGGGGATACTCGGAGCGGGTCTTCTTTCATCAAGTCGAGACCCGGATGGGGCGGTATCCCCTCTTCGACCACTTTCCCTACACGCTGGCCCTCGCTTCGAAACAGCACGAGGTGGTTCTCCGGGAGCAACTGGATCTGCTGCACGTGCACTACGCCATCCCCCATGCCACGACGGCGTACCTGGCGCGGGAGATGCTCGATGGCGAACGGTCGCTCCGCTTCATCACCACGCTGCACGGGACCGACATCACGCTGGTCGGTCAAGAGTCGAGCTTCTACGCCATCACCAAGTTCTCGATCGAGCAATCGGATGGCGTCACCGCGGTCTCGAGCTATCTCCGCGACGAAACCTATCGTGCGTTCGGCTGCGTGAGCTGCGATGTCAGGGTCATCCCCAATTTCGTGAACCTCCAGGAGTACCGGCCGTCCGAGCCGGGCTGCCGGGCGCAGATCGCGCCCAGTGGGCACAAGGTCATCACCCACGTGTCCAACTTTCGTGAGGTGAAGCGGGTCAAGGACGTGGTGCGGGTATTCGCCAGGATTCGGCGAGCCATGCCGGCGACACTGGTCATGATCGGCGACGGGCCGGAGCGGGTCGATGCCGAAAGCGAGGCGCGCGAGCTTGGCGTGACCGAGGACGTTCGGTTCCTCGGGCGGCTGGACTCGGTCGCTTCGGTCCTCCAGGCCAGCGACCTCTTTGTTCTTCCCTCCCAGACCGAATCATTCGGGCTGGCCGCACTCGAGGCGATGGCCTGCGGGGCGCCGGTAGTGGCCAGCCGGGCGGGAGGATTGACCGAAGTGATCGACGACGAGGTGAACGGAATCCTCGAGCCGGTAGGTTCCGTCGAAGCGATGGGCCGAAGGGCGGTCGAGCTGCTGCGGGATCCCGAGCGCCACGCCGCCATGCGCGCCGCCGCGATCGCGAAAGCCCAGGATTTTTCCGCCGATCGGATCGTGCCCATGTATGAGGCGTTTTATCAGGAAGTGCTCGCTTGAGGCGGCGCATTGTCCCCTGACCTCCTACTCAAAGCAGCAGTGCTGGGCCTGGTGGAGGGCGCCACCGAGTTCATTCCGGTCTCCTCGACGGGGCACTTGATCGTGGTGAGCAATTGGCTCGGCTTGGTCGACGAGCGGGCCAAGACCTTCGACATCTTCATCCAGCTCGGCGCCATTCTCGCCATCGTGTGGTTGTATCGCGAGCGTCTCGGTCGCACCGTTCTGGCGGCGCGCCACGAGCCACGGAGCCGCCGGTTCCTGGGGAACCTCTTCATCGCGTTCCTGCCGGCCGCGGCAATCGGGCTTCTTGCCCACGGCTGGATCAAGGCGCGGCTCTTCAATCCGACGGTGGTGGCCATCGCCCTCCTGGTCGGCGGCATTCTCATCCTGCTCATCGAGCGCTGGGCGCCGACTCCCCGAGTCAGCGATGTAACCGAGGTGCCGCCGCAAACGGCGTGGGGCATCGGCCTGGCCCAGGTGCTGTCGTTGATACCAGGGACCTCGCGCTCGGGAGCCACCATTATGGGCGGCTACGCGCTCGGTCTGTCGCGGATCGCTGCGACGGAGTTCTCGTTCTTCCTTGCCATTCCGGTAATGCTGGCCGCGACCGGCTACGACCTGCTGAAGAGCTGGTCCACTCTGGTGCCTGCTGACGCTCCGGTGTTCGCGGTTGGATTCATCGTCTCCTTCGTTTCGGCCTTGGTCGTGGTCCGCGCCTTTCTGTCCTATGTCTCTCACCACAGCTTCAGCGCCTTCGCTTGGTACCGGATCGGGTTCGGGATCCTGATACTACTGACTCAGGCATGACTCCCCGGCTCCACTATTTCGAACGAGTGGACTCAACCATGGACCTCGTCCACCAACTCGCGGCCGACGGGGCGGGGGCAGGAACGGCCGTGG
>JAXDMF010000034.1:0-12410 GCA_034666205.1 Gemmatimonadales bacterium | reverse complement strand
AGTGAACGGGAGGGGCGGGGTCAAGGCCCGTTTACGGTTCACTGTTCACCGTTCACGCTTTTAATCCAAGTAGCGTTTGGTGAGATCGCCGTAGGCGTCGATGCGCCGGTCTCGCAGGAAGGGCCAGTGGGTGCGGCTCGCGTCCACCTTGGCCAGGTCGCACTCGGCGATCAGTACTTCCTCGCCGGTGCCGCCTTTAACCACGAGGCGCCCGCCGGGGTCGGACACGAAGCTGCCGCCCCAGAACTCGAGGCCGCCCTTCGGATCGCCCTCCTGACCGACCCGGTTGACGGCGCAGACAAACACCCCATTGGCGATGGCGTGGCTTCGCTGGATCGTCTCCCAGGCCGCCTGCTGCTGAGCCCCGTGCTCGTCCTTCTCTCCCGGCAGCCAGCCGATGGCGGTGGGATAGAAGATGATCTGGGCGCCGCTCATGGCGGTAAGGCGCGCGGCCTCGGGATACCACTGATCCCAGCAGACCAGGACGCCGATGCGGCCGAAGCGGGTGTCCCACGAGCGAAAGCCCAGGTCACCCGGAGTGAAGTAGAACTTCTCGTAGTATTGCGGGTCGTCCGGAATGTGCATCTTCCGGTACTTGCCCAGGTACCGTCCGTCAGCATCGATGATGGCAGCCGTATTGTGGTAGAGACCTTCGGCCCGCTTCTCGAAGAGCGACGCGATGATGACGACATCGAGCTCGGCGGCCAACTTGCCGAATGCCTCAGTGGAGGGGCCGGGGACTGGCTCCGCCAGCGCGAAGCAGCGATGGTCTTCGGTCTGACAGAAATACTGGCTGCGGAAGAGCTCCTGGAGGCACACAATTTGGGCCCCCCGGCCGGCGGCCTCATGGATGCCGGCCACTGCCTTCTTCATGTTCTGCGCCGGGTCCGAGGTGCAGCGCATCTGCACCAAGCCGAGAGTCACGGTTCGCGTATCGGTGGTCAACGTCATGCGGGGATAATAATTTGGCGTGCGGTGAGAGTCATCAGTGCCGGGGTGGGTGACCTGCGTCACCTAGCGTTCGCCCGGCAGACGCGATCTTGCTAGCTGTGCTCGGGCCCATGGCCCCCAACCGAAAGGGTTGAACTGATTATGACATGCTGGAGCGTCCAACTTCGCGCGATCTGCCTGGTCTCGGTTGCGGCGGTGGCTGGATGTGGTGGTGAGCGGCGATCCGGTACGACGCCGGCTGGCGACACTGCGGCCGTATCCGGAGCGGACACGGCCGCCCTGCGTGCGGCGGACACGAATGCCGCGCCGGTGCCAGACACGATGGCTCGGCACGACACTGCCGCGGCCCCGCCGGTCGGGCGCCCAACACCGGCGAAGAAGCCTACGCCGAAACCCGCGGCCCACAAACCGTCCGCGCCGGGCCAGCCGGCTCCGGCGGAAAGTAGCACGGCGGCAGCGACTCAGCCGGCTGACACTACCGCAACCATGCCGGCCCAGACCGATGCCAGCGCACCGCTGAGGGACGCGTACCACACCGCTCCGCTGGATACGGTGTCCCAGGAGGTGTACGCCGGCTGGAAGCAGTTCAACCTGAACTGTGCCCGGTGCCATGGCGAGGATGTGCAGGGCACGACGATCGCTCCGCACCTGATCGTGTCGCTCCGGCCCGACGGACCCATCAACACGAAGGAGCTCTTCGTGCAGACGGTTTGCGCTGGTCGGCCCGCGAAAGGAATGCCCGCGTGGTGCGCGTTGGGATTGGAGATGGACAAGATCAACCAGATCTACTCGTACGTAAAGGGCCGGAGCGACTCAAAGATTCACTCGGGTCGCCCCGCGGTGAAGGCGGGAGGATGATGAATCACGTCGCACCGATCACCCTCACCATTCTGCTGGCGCTGGGGACGGCAGCCGGGAACACGAGAGCACGGGCGACCGACGAGGTCGCATTCGCGCCGGCTGATACCTCGGCCGCACAACCGGAGAATGCAGGCTCGCCGAGAACCGAGCTGTTGGGAGCGACCGAAGTGCCACGTGACACCCCTCCCACCGGTCCCCCGAAGCCAAGCGGCAAAGGTTTCAAGGTCAGCAAGCTCGAGTACGAGGGATGGCGCCAGTACAGTGCCAACTGTGCCCGCTGCCATGGCCAGGACGTCCTGCCCAATCCGGTAGCGGCCAACCTGCTGTTGTCGCTGGGGCCGGGCGGGCCAATCCGCTCGGAGCAGCAGTTCGTCGACGTCGTGACCGCTGGGCGGCCGGCCAAGGGGATGCCGCCGTTCAAGGACCTCTTGACCCAGGACCGGATCAAGGCGATCTACGCCTATGTCAAAGGAAGGGCGGAAAAGCGGCTCCCACCGGGGCGGCCGACCCGCCCGGCCTGACCCGCTCACTCAGTCGAAACTCGTTCCCTGCGGCTCCGTCTCCCCCCTATCTTCATAGCTCTTCTTCCCATTCCGACTCCCCAGAGCCGGCGCGGCTGTCGAGCATCACAGAGTACGGGAGGTAGGTTTGCCTGCGACGGCATTGAAAACGCTCGAGCTCCGTTGGCGCCGGGCGCTTCTTGCCGCGGGCCACCGTCCTTTCGCGGGCCAGATTGCTGTCACGGCTGAAGACCTCCTTCACTTGCCAATCGCACCCCGCATTCTGCTCATCCGCCTGGAGCGGATCGGGGATGTTCTGGTCAGCGTGCCGGTGCTGCGTTCCCTGCGGGAACGCTACCCTCAGGGCAGTATCGACCTGCTGGTGAGCCCCGCCAATCGTGCGGTGGGCGATGCAGTCGCGCCGTTTGTCAGCCGGGTCTTGTGTTACGAAAAAACTCTAAAGTCCGCCGTCGGACTACTCCGATCGCTTCGGCGCACCCGATACGATGTCGTGGTCGATCTGATCGACCATCCATCGGCCACCTCCCAGATCGTGATTCGCTGGTGCGGTGCCAGAGCGGCCGTCGGCCTGCTGCATGCCGAAAGTGGGCTCTACACCCACGCGTCGCCGGTGCTCAGTCGGGCCGCGGTGCATCCGGTCGAGCGCCTGGCCCAGTTGCTCTTGCCGTTCGGGATCGACCCCGCCACCCAATCGCTCGACCTGGCATTTCCTCTGGAGTCGCAGGACATCGAGAATGCCAGGGTGACCCTCGGACCTACCCGCCGGCCCCTCCGCATGGGCATCAATCTCTCCGCGCGCGCGCCCGGAAAATACTGGGGCCGCGACAATTACATTGGGTTCATCCGCCACTTGACTGCACATGATCCGCGCTTCGCGGTCAGCGTATGCGGCGCGCCAGGAGACGCGGCCGAGGTCGAGCATGTTGCCGGGGCCACGGGAGCCCAGGCGGTGCCGGCTCGGTCGTCGCTTCGGGAGTTTGCGGCCATCCTCCATGAGTTCGATCTGCTCCTGACACCCGATACGGCGGTCGTGCACCTGGCTGCCGCATGGAAGCTTCCGACCGTGGCGCTGTATCGCTCGGATCCAGCCGTAGCCCCCTGGTTGCCCTACAACACACCCCACAGGGCCGTCGCCGACCCCAGAGGCATTCCCGCTATCCCGCTGGATCAGGTAATCACCGCGGCCGATGATCTGATTCGCGAGCGATTCGGCGCGCACCCGCCCATCTCATGATCTTGTCACGGGATCGATGGTCCACCCGAACCGCCCTTCTGACGGCCGGCGCGATCGTCCTGGCGGTCGTCCTGGCGGTCGTCCTGTCTATACGTCAGGGTATGCACCAGCATGTGGGACATGATTTTCACGTCTTCTGGCAAGCCGGGCGCAATTTTGCGACCGGCCACCCGCTGTACCACGATTACCTCCCTGGCGCCAGGCCGCTCAAGTACCCGCCCTTCGCGGCCTTCGTCTTTCAGTTACTCGCCATCTTTCCGCTTCAGGTGGCGGCCGTGCTCTTCTCGCTGCTCAACCTGGGGTTGTGGGTCCTGTCCGGCTTCCTGACGCGCGATATCGTCGCGCGGACCTTTCCCCACCGCAATCCCGCACCCTGGCCCCTGGTCCTGGCCGTAGCGCTCTCGGCCCAATTCTTTCTCGACAACTTCCACCACGTGCAAATGAACGAGGTGATCCTGGTTCTCGTGCTGCTCGGGATCAGGGCCTCGTTACAGGGAATGGATCTTCGGGCGGCAGGTTATCTGGTGACCGCCACGGCCATCAAGATTACTCCGGTCTTCTTCGTCACCTGGCTCGTGGTACGTGGCTCGCGGCGAGCCGCACTGGCGGTCCCACTCCTTGTGGCCGCCTGCGTTCTCGTCCCCTTGCTGTTGCGGGGTCCGGCGACCGGGGCGGCCGAGCTGGTCGAGTATTACCACTCGTTTCTGGAAGGACATCAGCACGGAAGGATTGATACTTACACCGCGGACCAGAACCTGGCAGCGTTGGTCAGCCGCATGAGCCGGCCGGTGCAGAACGCAGAGCACCTGACCTATATGTATCTCCCCTTACCACCAGACACCGCCCTCCTCATCTACCGGGTTTTGTGGGTGATGGTGCTCCTGCTGTTCCTCACGAAGCTGGCCGCGCTCCGGATCCGGGGTAGCCCGGTATCGGCTCTGGAATTGAGCATGGTCTTCCTGGCAAGCCTGCTGCTCTCCCCCATCACTTTCACCGCGCACCTGGTTCCCTTGCTATTCGTGTTCTTCGCCTTCTTGTCGTTTCCTCCGGGCACCATCTCGGGGGGAGGGTATCTCGTGGCGGCGGTTTTATTGACCGGAATGGTGGTAACCGGGCTGAGCGGCAGAGATTTGGTGGGAGACACCGCGTTCCTCTCGATCAGAGGCTACAGCCTGATGGCTTGGACGATGCTGCTGCTGTTCCTGGCCACGCTGGTGCTGGTGGGGCGGGAGCGCCGTCTGTACCATTGTTGCAAACCTCCCGCTATATCCGGCGCCAAATAGGAGGATTTATGCGATGGGCCATCCTGCTTGTGATCCTCCACAGCCTTCCGGTCGTGCTGTCCGCGCAAGAGTCTCCCCGGCCACTCCTACCGCGTTCCGTGACTGTGACCGCCGGCGTGGGGAACGCCATGGGATGGTTTGGGGCGCAGGGCGAACACTACCTGGGAGATGAGCGGGTGTCCCTGTTCGTCGGTCTGGGCTACACGCCGCGCTTCGATCAAAGTAACTCGCACGGGCTGACCTTTGCCGGAGGCCTTCGAGGATTCACCCGAGGGGACAAGCACCGAGCGTTTCTGGAGGGCTCCCTTTCACAGCTTTTCGTCGAATCCGGCCCGCTGGGGGCGGATCGCCGTCTGTACGGCCCCGGGCTTCAGGCCGGATATCAGTTCGTAGCACGAGGTGGCTTCACTTTCATGGCCTCCTTGGGCGCGGGCTATGCTCCTGGAGTATCCCGGCGGGGCGACGGATGGGCGGGTCTCCTGGGTCTGGCGGCGGGCTACACCTGGCGCCGGATGTCCCAGCGCGACTTGAGGCCCATGCCCTAAGGCCGATGGAGCGAGGATGATCCGATGTTCCCAGTGCGGAGAGGAGCACGACATCTTCTCCATCGAGCCCCGGTACGCCCGTCCTGATGCCTATATCCGGATTCCTCCGGACGAACGGGAACAGCGCACTCGCTGTGGCGACGACTGGTGTCGGCTCAGAGATCGCCAGGGAGAGGATGAGCAGTTCTTTCTTCGGGTGACGTTACCCGTGGAAGTGCTCGGTGAGCAGCGGCGGGTGCATTGGGGGATCTGGGTCGAGGTGAGCCCGGTGATTTACCAGCGGGTCATGGATCTCTGGATCGACCCCGATCAGGCGAAGGAGCCGCCGTTCCCCGCGAAGATCGCCAACGAGCTGCCGGACTACCCGTCGACGCTCGACCTCCCCGGAGCCGTTCGCCTGATCGGGCCGGACAAGGCGCCGCAGTTCCACCTCGAGCTCCAGCTGGATCATCCTCTCGCCCGGGAGCAGCGGACCGGGGTCTATCCGGAGCGGGCCCTGGAGTGGGTTGCCCGATTCCTTCACTAGGCTCTACTGCTTTATCCAGGTAGGCCTCAGGTCGTGGGTCACGTCGGCCACGAGTTGGCTCACGAGCTCGCTGTACGCCTCCTCTTTGTCCCGTATCGCCACCGACGGGAGCCGATCCGTGATGGCGACGCGACCGACCGTCCCGTTCGCCACCGAGCTCGAGCGCCAAACGGTACCGCCGGTCCGGGTGGACAATAGCCGGACCGTCAGCTCCGCGGACACCGAAGCCTTGACCTTCATGCCGGAGACATCGAGACGCGCCCGCGGCTTTACGCCTGACATCGTGAACTGCCCCATGAACACGGCGGGCACATCCTTGTCCCGGCCCAGCGCCTGGGCCAGGGCCGTGCCATCACCACGCTCAGCCAGGCGGCGGAGCGTGGAGTCCGCCGCACCCAGCTCGAGGAGCTCGATGCCCGACTGGCTTGCCAGGAGTGCTTCGGCGAATCGTTGGGTCGCCATGGTGCTGAGCCCGCTGTTCGCCTGATCGGCCGAGAAGGTTACGATTGCGATGCGACCATACGGGGCGAGGTCGAGCCGGGCGGGAACCCTCGCGTACTTGGAGGCACAGGCCGAAAGCGCTATCGCAGCGCAAAGCGCGAGCGCGTGTTGCATTCGGACAGACCGGTCTGCAGTCTTCCAGAGCATAAGCGACCACATCGGTTAGGGATGCCGGTCGGATGGGCAAGAGGCGCGCCAACAGATAACCCACCTCGGCGCAAACCGTTAAGTCGCGCCGCGCTCACTCCGATACTGATGGTGACCCAGCACGTTCGTCAGCGCCCTTGGTTGCGGCGGTTGAGAACAGCGGAACCCGAGTGCAAGAGGTGTTATGACCAAGACGAGCTATACACCAGGGGTTTTTAATAAGAGCGCGGTCATGGTTGGAAGCGCGAGACCTCAACCGCCCCGTTTCGTCCTGCGCCGCCGGCACGTCCTCTGGGCGATGGCCGCAGTGCTCGGGCTAGTGCTGATCTACCTCTTCGGCTACGAGCCTGCGTACCACGGCACGCTCGTGGTCCGGGCGCCCCGGCCGCTGATCTTCGCCCACCGCGGCTTTGGTGACTACGGGCCGGACAACAGCCTCTACGCGGTCGAGCATGCGCTCGAGGCTAACATGGACGGGGCGGATCTCGTCGCCCAGCTCACCTCCGACGGTGAGCTGGTGATGTTTCGCGACCCGAGCGTGGACCGGCTGACCTCGGGCTCGGGCAGGGTAGGAGACAAAACGCTGAAGGAGATGCTCGCGCTGGACCTGGGCCCCAAGTACAAGGCGGGCCTGAGTGGTGCCTACGTGCGGACGTTCGAGGACTTTGTCCGCGCCGTAAACCAGCGCGGCGCGATTATGGTCGAGCTGAGGGTTCCGGGATCGGCGCCCACCGGAATCGAACAGCGTGCGGTCAAAATCATCCGCAAGTACGACGCTCACCTGAGCGTTGTACTCAGCTCTTACAACCCGCTGGTGCTGTACCGGGTGAAGGAGATCGACCCGCTGGTGCGTACCGCGTTCATCTTTACGGACACCGAGCAGGATGATGCGGCCGATCTGCCCTGGGCATTGCGCCAGGAATTCGTCCGCCGCGCTATTCGCAAGCTTGTGCGGTACGACATGCTCAGCATCAATCATCAGGTGGATGACGCCGTCAGCGATCGCCTGATCGAGAAAGGGTGGCCTGCGTTCATCTGGACCCCCGACACCGAGGCGGACATTCGCCGCGCTCTCGCCAAGCGGCCCTACGGGGTGATCTCGGATCAGCCGATTCTGGCCCGGCAGCTTCGCGGCGAGTGACCGTGCTGGTAGGGGTGACGATCCTCGATCCCGACGTCGCCTTTACCGATCTCGGTCTGGCACTCCTGGGGGGCTATCTGGGCTGGCGGCTGTGGCGTGCGCCGGGCCCGCATAGGCTGCTGAGAACCGGCACTGTCCTGATGGGCGGGCTCGCTAGCGCTGCGCTCTGGGGCGCAGTCTTCCACGCATTCTTTCCGGCCGGAACGGCCACCCTCCCCGGCCTTCTGGCCTGGGTCCCCGTCGTACTCTCGATCGTGGTCGCCGCCTCTGCCATGCTCGAGCTGAGCCTTCGCCTTCTCTTACCGCGAATAGAATTCCGGGTCCGCCGGTCAATCGTGGCGACGTACGCCGTGGTCTTCGCCGTCGTCGTGCTCCTGGTGCACGAGTCGTTCAGCAGCATCGTGTACTTTTACACACCGGCGCTCATTCTTCTCCTGATCGCGGCGGGGCAGCAGGCGCTCCGGAGCCGAGACGCTGGCTGGACTCTGATCACCACCGGTCTGATCCTGTCCGCCGGGGCGGCCATGCTCCAGCAGGCCAAGGTGTCGGTCCATCCCGTCTACTTCGACCACAACGCGGTCTACCACGTGGTGCAGGGGATCGCGCTGGTCTTCCTGTACTTCGGGTGGCGGCGCGCGCCTCTACCGTCTCTGCGGCCGGAGGACTGATGGGTCACGCTGGGAGGACGGTTTCAGGATACTATAGGGACGACTCCTACTCGAGGTCCCCGTGCTTCGTTGTTTCCTGATCGTCTGCGCCTCAGCCACACTGCTGGTCGCCACCGCGACGGCTCAAACTGTGCCCCTCGCGTGGGCGCCCCTCTCCAACCTCTCCTCGTCTCCGCTCTACGATCTTCCATTACGCGGACCGCTGACCCCAGGTTCGTTGCTCGCCGAACAGGCCGATAGTGTGGTTCGACAGATCCGGCCCACCCACTGGAAGGAGGGTGGGCTGGTTGGCGCGCTCGCCGTCGGAGCCTTTGGTGGCTGGTTGGGCAACGAGATATGCCGAAATTCGGATGATACCGGGAGTGGGTGCACCGGCGCGGTGCTAGGCGGCGCGCTTGGCGGCGGGGTACTCGGCTTCCTTATCGGCGCGCTCATCGGAGGCCAGTTTCCCAAGCACCCGAGCGAGCCGGTGGAGCCCACCTAGGGGCTCAGGGCGAGGAGAGCGAGCTTGCTCCGGTGCCCAGTCGTTCGGTAGCCGCAGTCTCCTCGTGCGGGGGGGAGATCTCGACGGACGCCTTCCCCAGATGAACCGGCCAGCGCAGGGTCACCGAGTCTCCCTGCCGGGTGCGGTCGAGGCCACGCTCCGACTTGGCTACCGTCTCGATCGGGAAGGTCCAGACATCGGCAACCGGGTCCGGGCGCAGATCGAGCGGGGCGAATAGCGAAAGCTCCGTCGCGAACAGGTCGTCCGGCTGGCCAGCTGACGGGTCCCAGCGATAGCCCACCCGGATGCTCCCGTCCGGTGCAAAGCCGAGCCGCTTCTCCAGACTGGTCTCTCCGGTAGAGCTTCGGAACGAGCACACGATCTCGATGCGGTTCGGTTCCTGCTCGATTTTGAAGCCACACGGGCTCCGGGCCCAGGAATAGGCCGGGCAGTAATCGCCGGCCGCGTACGCCGCGAGTGGTAGCCCACGGGGCAGCACCCGGTCTACCAACAGCGCCCGGTCGTCGGCGTCGAGCGGCGGCCGCTGCTCCAGCCGAATGCCCTCTTCGATATCGTGGATGCTGGGAGCTCCATTCTCCGCGTCACGCGTCGCCTCGGCCTGATTCTCCATGGCGGTGTCGTGGTAGGCCTCACGACGACGGGTCAGGCTGTTGGCGTAGTTGGTCTCGGTATCGAAGATGGTGTATTCCTCGATCGCGCCTCCCCGGCGCGGGCTCAGCAGGGCGGAGAACTGGTCCGAGTGAATCCAGATCTCATCGTGACCATCGCCGTCGAGATCGAGCACCTCCACCGACAGCTCCTGGCCGTGCCGGAGCTCCCGCTCTGCCTGAGCAAGATTCCGCCAGATCGCCTCTCTCAGGTGCGGCAGGTAGAGTCCTCCGAACACGCCGTGCCAGTAGGCGTCGTTGCACTGCGCTCGGCCGATGGCCCGGCGAGCGGTTGGAGGATCTCCCCGCCGCCGGCACAGGAGGGAGAGCGCCTGCATCTTCTTGTGCATCCGGTTGGATTCGGGGTACTTCACCAGGAAATTCCGCCAGTGGGCCCCCCGGATCAGCGCGCCGTCGGGGCCTGCCATGCGGGCCTCGCCGAGATCACGCTCCAGCCGGATGAGCCGAAGCGCGGCATCCGGCGGGAGCGACCAGCCCTCCATCTCGCGATACGACGCAGTCGGCAGATAGGCGATCCCTCCGCTCGGCACCGTGTCCAGCGCGTCGCTCAAGGTGCTGAGCTGGACCTCGCCGGCTTCGATCAGCCCGCCGATTGTCCCCATGAAACGCTCCAGCCATCCGCGCTCGTACACCCATTCCTTGGTCCCAGGCCAGCCGCCGAACTTCTCGCCATCATCGGCCAGCACTGCCAGCCGATGGCCGGCTCCGCGGAGCTCGCGCAGGTAGCCAGCCGTCTCCTCCGGCGGCCGAAACGGAATGAGGTAGCGCAGCCGCTCGTCGATCGGGAAAAGCGCCACCCGCTTACCGTCGCTCTCGGTCCAGAACGGGGCGTGCAGCTGCTCGCGGGCGAAGCCGGAGACGAGAAAGTGGCGGTCGTCCACCAGCGCGTAGCGAACGCCGGCGTCTGCCAGGTCGGCGGCCAGCTCCGGCTCCCACACCCGTTCGGTGAGCCAGAGTCCGCGTGCGTCGGCACCAAACCGGCGGCGAATGGCCTCATGCATCCACTGGATCTGTTCGACCCGGTCGATGCGGGGCAAGCACGCGAGCACCGGCTCGTAGAAGCCGCCCAGGAGCAACTCGATTTTGTGATCGCTCACCAGCTTGCCGAGCTGGTCCAGATACCGGGTGTCGTGGCCCTCGAGCCATTCGAGCAGGGGCCCGGAGAGATGCAGCACGGCCGGCAGGAACTCCCGAGCGGAGAGGTGCTCCAGCAAGGGACGGTAGACGTCCTGCACGTGCTGCTCGAATACATGGTCGAAGTTGCCGACCGGCTGGTGCAGATGGAGGCCAAACGCAAATCGAATGGGAAGCATGGCTATCCGACGACGAGTGAGCGGGAGCCCCCGAGCGCGGCCGCCACGGCGGGCAACACGTTGGGGAAGAGCTGATCGCGCTGGCCCAGCTCCTCGGCCCGGCGTTGGGCCGATTCGAGGTCTGCCTCACGGCCTGGACCGAGTGCGGCGATCAACTGCTCGGCGTCGTCGCAGTGCTCCCGGAAACGACGCTCGGCATAGTCGGCCGCCGCGCCGGTCGAGATGATAAACTGCCAATCGGAGGACTGCGCCAGCAGCAGCTCTCTCGTTGCCTGGGCCAGGACGGGACGAGCCGCGGCTGAAGCCAGCGCGGCCGGCGCTGCATCCCAGAACGACTGCTCCAGAGGCCAGAGCCGTTCCCAGGTCCAGGCGGTGCGATCGCTGAGCCACATACTGCTGTCTCCGTTGGCACCCCACGACCCCCACGGCAGGCGGATTGCGGCGCGGGGTGGATGCTCCTGAAGGTGCCGGGAGCCGGTCGCCGGATGAATGGCATCCCGCTTCCCGGCCAGCGCGCGGTATACGTCGCCCAGAAAATCCGGTCCCTCGAACCACCAGTGCCCGAAGAGCTCGGTGTCGAATGGCGCGACCACCACGCCCTCGCGATTCTCCGCCTCAGTCTCCGAGATCCCTTGCAGGAGATTGGCAAAATGGTCGGCATGCCCGCGCGCACGGCCGCTTGCCGCCTCGGGGTTATAGGGCTGCTTGTCTCCCAGGTCCACGCCGGGACCAGTCACCCGCCAGAGCTTGAGCCCTCCGGGCCAGCGCATTTTGTGGAATTCGAGGTACCACTCGTCGCCGGGATATCCCTCTGAGCGGCTCCAGACCTGCATCGAGGCACGAGGATCGCGCACGTAGGCGACGACCGGACCATGCCCGACCCGATACGCGCGATAAGGCGAGCGGAGCTGCTCGGTGGGGGTTTCCGGCCGCGCTGGTGTGTGGATCGTTGGATCGCCGGCCGGATCGCCGGAGAGTCCCAGCGGGCGCCCTGCCGCGGCGAGGTGGGCGTCCACGAAGAAATACTGGAAGCCGGCATCGGCCAGGTGTTCCTCTATACCCCGGCGCACGCCAGTGCGCGGCGCCGTGGGCCACGGCTCCCAGGGACCCCGCGGACGGTAAGCGCATTCCGGCAGCCAGCAGCCGGCCGGCGCCCGGCCGAAGATGCGACGGTGCTCCGAAATGCCGACGGCGAGCTGCAGCCGGATGCTCTCGTCGCGCGCGAGGAGCGGAAGGTAGCCGTGGGTCGCCGCCGAGCCGATGATCTCGATCTTGCCGGCGGCCTCCAATGCCTTGAACGCGCCGATCAGATCCCGATCGATGCCGTGGAACAGATCGCGCAGCCGAGTCAGCCGGCTGCGCCAGAACTCGACCAATGGGAGGAGGTGGTTGTCCCCGGTGCTGGCCAGGGACGCCGGTGCCTCGTCGCACGCCTTGAGCCGCTGCTCGAAGAACGCTTCCATCTCGGAGACGAACAGGGGACTGGCAAGCTGGTTGGCCAGCACCGGCGTAAAGCCGATGGTGACCGGCGACGGAACCTTGTCGG
>JAXDMF010000033.1:0-5333 GCA_034666205.1 Gemmatimonadales bacterium | reverse complement strand
CTTCCCCGCGTCCCCGCTTCCCCGCCTCCCCGCCCTCCTCGCCGATCTCGTCGTCGTCATCCACTTCAGCTTCGTTCTGTTCGTCATACTTGGCGGGCTGTTGGTGCTGCGCCGGCCGCGGCTCGCGTACGTTCACCTGCCCGCGGCAGCATGGGGCGTGCTGATCGAGCTCACCGGCTGGGTCTGTCCGCTGACACCGCTGGAACAATCGCTGCGGCTGAAAGCCGGTGAGCAAGGCTACTCCGGCTCATTCATCGAGCACTATCTGCTTCCCCTGTTGTATCCCTCCGCTCTCACTCGAAACATCCAGCTGCTCCTGGGCTGCCTGGTGCTGGGTCTGAACCTCGGCATCTATGGATACCTCCTTTACCGGCGCGCAGAGAACAGCACCTCTGTTACTCGGCCCCGTAGCGGCGATTCGCGCTCCTAACGTGGGATCTGCGCCCACACCACACGCCTTTCAGAATTTGCATTTCGTACCGAATGCTGACAGGCGGCGAGTGCGCCATCGCATCAAGCTGTGATCCTCCCATCTCCTGCGAACTGACGCATAACCGCACATCAATTTCTATACACCACCGTCAGACGAGGGCATACTCCTTGCCTGTTAAGCGCATGTCACAAACTGTCTTCCGCGAACCGAACAGACTCGAGGCACCTTCCTCCGGCGAAGTACACGCTCGGCGGGAGGCTCCAGTCACTGTTCGGCGGCCGTCGTAAACGGTCGCGGTATCGTCGCACGTCGCTCACCCTCTGCCCGGAGTGGCTCCAAATGAAATGGACTCGCAGGTTCTTCAGCTTCGGTCTTGTCCTCGCGCTTATTGCCGGGGTGAGCTGCACCGCTGGTGACACCAGCCCGTTGGAGGCCCCGGTCGCGCAGCCAATCGCGCAGCCAGAGCAAGCGCTCGGCCTTCTCGATGGGCTTGGGGGTCTCCTGGGTGGAGTGCTTGATCTGACGGGAGCCGTCGTCGGTGATCTGCTGAAAATCACCGGACTGCTCACTTGCCAGGAACAGCAATATGCCGTCACCTACCAGACGGTCGGACCCGCGGGGGGCACGATCCGAGTCGGCAAGCACACCCTGGTGATTCCGAGAGGCGCGCTCAGCAGCAACGTCAGCATCAAAGCCGAGCAGATGACCGGCTCGACCAACTCGGTGCGGTTCAGCCCCGAGGGGCTGCAGTTCAAGAAGCAGGCTGCTCTTGCGCTGAGCTACCAGAACTGTCAGAACGTCGATGTGCCGAAGGCCGTCGTTTACACTACCGAGAAGCTCAAGGTCCTCGAGATTCTGCGGTCGCTGGATCTTCTCCAGTCGCGGACCATTACTGCCCCTATTGATCACTTCTCGCGGTACGCAGTGGCGTACTGACCCGGTGACGTCGCAGAAGCGATCCCCATCCGACGTACGGCCGGCCCAGGAAACCGGGCCGGGCCGTGCGGCGGATTTGTTACGTGAGGCCCGGGCCCAGGAGCGGGCCGGCTCCATGGCCGAGGCGATACAGGCCTATGCCGCGGCCATCAGCGCCGCGGAGCGGCAGGGTGAGCGGGGCGTCCTGGCCGAATCGCTCCGCCGGCTGGGAGTGGTGCACCATCTGCGAGACCAGCCAGGAGTCGCCCGCGAGCTGTGCCAGCGGAGCTACCAGACCGCGACCAGCATGGGTGACTCGGTGCTCGCCGCGGAAGCCCTGAACGCGCTTGCGGGTTTCGACTTCGAGGCTGGCCTGATCCCGGAGGCGCGAGAGAAGTTTTACCAGGCGCTCGAGCTGGGCGTAGCCAGCGCCGAGCTTCGGGGGCGCACCGAACAGAATCTCGGGATCCTGGCCAACATCCAGGGTGCCCTGACCGAGGCGCTGGCGCACTATCGCCAGTCGCTCGTGGCCTTCCAGAGCATCGGTGATGACCGCGGATGCGCCATTGCCTACCACAATCTCGGCATGGTGAGTGCGGACCGCGAGCTGTGGGACGACGCCGACAAGTATTTCCGCCAGAGCCTCGACATTGCCCAGGCAATTGGGGATGTCCATCTCCAGGGTCTCGGCCTCCTGAATCACGCCGAAGTCCATATCTCCCGGCAACGCTACGACCAGGCCCGTCTCAACGCCGAGGCCGCGCTGGGGATCTTCGACCGGCTCGACTCCCGTCTGGACAAGGCCGACGCCTACAAGGTGATCGGGCGAGTCTACCGGGAGACCGGACGGCACGCGCTGGCGGAAGCGCGGCTCCGCGATGCGGTGGCCATGGCTGTGAGCACCGGCTCGGTCCTGAGCGAGGCAGAGGCATCTCGGGAGCTGGCTCTCCTGTACCAGGGCACCGGCCGAAATCAGGAGGCGCTGCGGTTCCTGAACGCCGCCCACCGGCTCTTCGGCCGGCTGGATGCCCGGGTAGACCTGGTAGATGTCTCCACCAAGGTCCTCAGGCTGGAAGAGACCTACTTCGCCGTGGTGCGGGACTGGGGCCAGTCGATCGAGTCATCGGACAGCTATACCTATGGCCATTGCGAGCGGGTGGCCAGCTATTCCGTTGCGCTCGCTCGCGAGCTGGGACTGGACGAGGGGCAGCAGACCGCCATCCGGATCGGCGCCTATTTGCACGACCTGGGCAAGGTACGAGTCCCCCACGAGATCCTGAACAAGCCAAACGCACTGACGCCGGAGGAATTCGGCGTCATCCAGATGCACCCCATCTGGGGGCTGGAGCTGCTGGCCACGGTCGAATTCCCCTGGGACATCAAGCCCATCATCCGGTGGCACCACGAGAAGTACGACGGCTCCGGCTATCCCGACCGCCTGCGGGGAGACGAGATTCCGGTGAGCGCGCAGATCATTTGTATCGTGGACGTCTACGATGCATTGACGACGACCCGCAGCTATCGCGGCGCCATGTCGCATCCGGAAGCGCTCGTCAAGATGCAGGAGGTCCGCGGGTGGTGGCGTCCCGACGTGTACCAGGCATTCATGCGCACCGTCGCCCAGGCCTCCTCCAACCGGGCGGCCTGATTCAGGCGCTCCACTCCCGCTCCAAACGCGCCAGCAGGCTAGCGGCACCGAGCCGCCGGAAGCCGGCCTCCGCCTCGGCCTGACGCTCGGTGGCCTCCTCGACTCTCCCCAATGCTCGCAGCGCTCGCGCAGCGATCCCGGCACATTCCGCAGCCAGTAAGACGCTGTCGTACTCGAGGGCCACCCGTCGTGCCTCATCGGCCTGTTCCAGGGCGAGCGTCCAATTCTCCTGATGCAGGGCGGCCAGCGCACGGACGCGGTCCACTTCGGCGCCACCGACCTCGTCTGCGGCCTCGGTTGCAAACCGTCGGGCACGCTCCAGCTCCCGCTGGGCCAGGGCCGGATCGTCCCGCTGGATGCTCAGCTCGGCGCGTCCGGCCAGCGCCAGTGCCAGCAATCGAGGCTCGCCGACTACCTCGGCATGGCGCACCGCGTCCGTTGCCGCATCCTCGGCCTCGCGCCATTCGCCCGCCTGCCCGTACGCGAGCCCGAGATTGTGGTAGGTCTCGGCGGTGCCGCGCCGATCGCCGAGCCGCTGGTAGGCCAGGAGCGCGCCGCGAAAGAGCTCGGCCGCCTCGTCGGCCCGTCCCTGCAAATGCGCTACTGACGCGAGATTGTTGCACGCCCGGGCCAGCATCAGGCTGTCGCCCAGCTGGCGGGCGAAGCGCAGCGCTTCGGCAAACCGGCTTTCTGCCGCTGTCATCTCTCCCCGCTCCCATTCGATTGCGCCCAGCAGGTTGAGCGCGCGCATGCTGCCGTCCCAGTCGCCCCGGGCGCGGAATTGCCGGAGCGCCTCGTCGGCGAGGGAGGCCCCTGTGGCCAGCTCGCCCAGTCGGGTGGCAGCGGTGGCCGCCACCAGCTGCAAGTCGGGCCGGCGGCCATCGGGCCCGGCCTCCAGCTCACGATAGCGCTCCAGCGCGTCGCGGAAGCGTCCCGAGCCCATCAAGGCGCGGAGCACCTGGGCGGCATCGTTGGGGGCGGCAGAGGGAGTGGCCACGGCTGCGACGATCCTCAGTAGGCGATCGCGTAGCGGGTGAAGCCGAGGATGTCGGCGCTGATCTCCTCGATATCCTCGACATTGATGGAACCCAGCCGCACAAACGGGTCGGTCACCAACTCCTGCCGCCAGAGGGCCAGCCTGCTCTTGATCTCGGTGTCGAAAGCATTGATAGACCCGTCCTCGTTGAAGTCATGGTCGGCATGGGCGTACTCGATCTTCAGCTGGGCCGGCCGGGCAGGATCGAAGGTGAGGCCGGATGGCTCCATATCGAACATGATCCTGGACGGGTCCACCACCCGCACGGTGATCAAGACCGAGTCACCAACGGCGAATGGTGTGCCGTCGGGGCGAGCCAGGAGCGTCGGCGCGTCAACCCGGAGTCGAAGAAACTCTTCTCCCGGGCCCCCGACGTCGTCCTGGAAGAAGATCCGCAGCTCGCGATCCTCCCCCTTCTTGGCGTAGAAGCTATCTGCCGCGTTGAAGAGCGGCCGGCTGCTCGCGGCCAGCCTGATGACATTGAGGTCTGTCGGAGGCCTCGTCGTGTCATTGGGCGCGGTGGAACTCGAGCACCCCGCAATGCCGGCGAGCAGCAGCGCGACGAGCATGAGGAACGGATGGGTACGGCGCATGAACATCTCCTTTGTCTGGCCCGTAGGGCATCAGCTTCCGTTGGTGTCGTCGGTCCCGTCGAGCAGTCGCTGCAATCGCGGCCGGGAGATCCCCAACCGTCGGGCGGCTTCACTCTTGTTCCCCTGAGTGATCCCCAGCATGGCCAACGCGGCGGCGCGATTGAGTGCCGTCAGCGTTGTCGGGAAGGGGAGCCCTCCATCAGTCCGGCTCGCCTCTCGCTGCATACCCAGCTCCTCGCTTCGCAGGGTGCCCTGAGGCGAAAGCACCAGAGCCCGCTCGATGGCGTTCCGCAGCTCGCGCACGTTGCCGGGCCAGGAATGCTCTCGCAATGCAGCCCGGAGCTCGGGGGTAAGGGGCGGCACGGCCAGACCGTAGGTGGTGGCAATCCGGGTGATGAAGGTCTCGGCCAGCAGCTCCACGTCGCCCTCCCGATCCCGCAGCGGAGGGAGGGTCAGGGCTATGACGTTGAGGCGGTAGTAGAGGTCCTCGCGAAATTGCCCGTGGCTCACCGCCGACCTGAGGTCGACGTGCGTCGCCGCAATGAGCCGAACGTCGACCTGCCGGGTCTGCTGCCCACCCACGCGCCGGATTGCCCTGCTCTCGAGCGCCCGGAGGAGCTTGGGCTGAAGCTCGAGGGGCAGCGTTCCCACCTCATCGAGAAAGAGCGTCCCGCCGTGTGCCAACTCGAAGAGCCCCGGTTTGGAGGC
>JAXDMF010000032.1:0-2840 GCA_034666205.1 Gemmatimonadales bacterium | reverse complement strand
CGGCCATTCCCCGCAGTTGCTCATGAGCTACAAGAATTGCTCGCTGCGCCCGGGCGCGAAACCGCAGGTCGTCTACGTCAACGACTCGCTGAGCGCCATCCTGGAGACCCCTCCGTCGGCCGCCGATACGCTGGGCCAGGCCGTGGACGCCGAGCTGTCGCACTTTTCCAAATATGCGCTCCACTCCACGTATGCGGTCGCGTACTGAGTCCGGGAGACCAATGACAATGGGAAACCAGACAGGGTACGCGCTCGCTTCATCCAGCGCTGAAGAGTTGCTGCGAGAGGGGCGTGGCCACGACTTGGGGTGCCGCTCCGCGGAGGCAATGGAGTGCTACGCGGCGGCCGTCGATCTGACTGCGGGGGGAGAAGAGCCCCGGGTTCGGGCGGAAGCGTTGCGGCGCCTCGCCGTTCTGCACCACCTTCGCGCCGAGCCGGAGATCGCACGGGACCTTTGCCGCCGAAGCCGCGACGTCGCGGTCGAGGCAAAGGCGGATGACCTGGCTGCGGATGCGAGTAACGCCCTCGCCGGATTCGCGCTCGAGCGGGGCGACCTGGTCGAGGCCGAACGGCAGTACGGCGACGCGCTCCAGCTCGCCGGTGGAAATCCCTTTCTGGTCGGCAAGATCGAACAGAATCTGGGTATCGTGGCCAATATCCGCGGCGAGTGGCCGCTGGCGCAGGAGCACTATCGCCGTTCCCTCACGGCCTATGAGACGGCCGCCGACGAGCGTGGCTGCGCCCTGGCGCACCACAATCTCGGCATGATCCACGCCGATCAAAAGCAGTGGATGGAGGCGGACCGGCACTACCAGATCTCCCGGGCGCTCGCAGAGGCCGCCGGAGATCGTCACCTCGGCGGCATCGCCACGATGAACCTGGCCGAGGTGTGGCTGGCGCAGGGCGAACTCGAAGAGGCCCAGGTTGGAGCGGAGAACGCGCTCGAGATCTTCACCGAGGTGGAGGCGCGCCGTCACAAGGCCGGTGCTCATCGGCTGCTGGGCATGATCTATCGGGAGCGGAGCCAGATCGCGCTCGCCGAATCCCATCTCCGGTCTGCGCTGGAAATGGCGGCGAATTCGTGCGCGCCGCTGATCCAGGCTGACGCGGCAAAGGAGTTGGCAACGCTGTACCAGGCCGGGGGAAGAACCGTCGAGGCGCTGGACCTTCTCCTCCTGGCCCATGAGCTCTACGTCCAGCTGCGGGCCCAGGCGGATCTGGCCGATATAGAGGACCGTATTGAGACGCTTCGGAGGGGGAGGATGCATGCGTAGCCGTCGGCGTCTGCCGCTCACGCTGCTCACCGTCACCATAGGATTTGTATTCACTGCCTGCTCGGAGAGTGGCCTGCCGACTAATCCGTCGGAGACCCAGCCGAGCTTCAGCACGGCGGAACAGCGGCTCACCCAGCAACAGCGTCACGACGAGCTTAAGACGCTCTTGCGGGCGCAACAGGAGCGCATCAAGCAGGAAAGGGAGCTCAGGAAAGCCGGTTTTCAGCAGCTGCACGCCGAGTGGAAGGCCTACAGGCGTACATGGAAGCGCGCCGGCAAGGGCAGCTCCAACCGGCCGTTCGACCTGTTGCGCTGCGAGCCCCGGCCCTACGATGGCGACGCGGCCATCATTGGTCCGGATGGCGGCACGCTGCACGTCGGGGAGCACCAGCTTGTTATTCCCAAGGGAGCGCTCACCCGGGAAGAGCTGATCATTGCCGAGGCGCCGACGTCTTCGCTGGTCGATGTGGAATTTTCCCCGGAAGGACTGACGTTTGGGCGTCCCGCCGAGCTCACCCTGAGCTATAAGGGCTGCGACGTGCCGGCGGATGTTGGCTTGCTGCTGGCATATGTAGGCTGGGGCAACCGAATACTCGAGTTGCCTCCGTCGCAGGACCGGAGGGATCTGTCGGAGGTTGTCGGCGAGGTCGGGCACTTCTCGCAGTACGCCGTTGCGTACTAACACCAAGTGCCACGGGAGGGTGCTCTGACCTGCTTGTAATAGCCAGCGCGCAAGATTAGGGTAGAAGCGAGGTCCTCGTCCCCCGATCGAGGAGGTCTCGCTCTGTCTACCCCGTTTCCACGCCCCGCCACTACACTGCTGGTGGTCGATGACCAGCCGTTTGCTCGCCGGGTGGCGTATCGCATCCTCAGCGAGGCGGGCTACCGTGTTCTGGAGGCCGAGGACGGGGAAGAAGCCTTGGGGGCCCTGCGCCTTAGCGGGGAGCGGGTTGATCTCCTCATCATCGATGTGGTCATGCCGGGTCTGGATGGCGTCGAGTTGGCCGGCCGCGTCTGGGAGCATTGGCCTGACAAGCGCATTTTGTTCATGTCGGCTCACGCCGCCGAGGTGTTGGCGGAGCACGGGTTGGCTTATCTCGATGTTCCCTTCCTGGCCAAGCCCTTCACTCGAGACGAGGCGCTGGCCAAGGTTCGCGAAGCTCTTGAGCGTCGTCAGACGCCCCGCCAGGGATCGCGTAAGCAGCCTGACTCCAAGTAGAAGCCATAAAAGAGCACGCTCCTCTACGTAGAAGCCCTAGAAGAGCACGCTCCTCTACATGAAACCCCGCAGATTTGACGAGTGCCCAGGCGTATCCGGGACGAATGGTCGCTATCGAAGCAGTCACGGGGGGGAGACTGAAGTAGACAGAGAGCCTCTGGGATGCCTGGTTCCGCGCTCAGGCAATGTCAAAGGTCGGCGTCGTGGTGAGCCGGGTAGTGACCGAGTTGGCCAGGTAGCATTGCTGGTGGGCCTCCTCGTGCATCTCTCGAACGGTCTCGGGCGATGGCACCTTGGCGGAGGTGAAGACCGCGTGCGGCCGCAGGTCCATCGCGGTCATGCAGATC
>JAXDMF010000031.1:0-7411 GCA_034666205.1 Gemmatimonadales bacterium | reverse complement strand
GCCGTAGGCGCCGGGATGCTTCCGCCGATCGGGTTCAGCCTTCGGAGCGGGCCCTTGATCCTCGGCACCGAGGCGAAGAGTCCCTGGGTGTAGGGATGAGATGGATTGGCGAACAGCCGGGCGGTGGGTGCCTCCTCGACGATCTGTCCCGCGTACATCACCGCTACCCGGTCGGCTCGCCCCGCGACGATGCCCAGATCGTGCGTGATCAGCAGTACTGCCATTCCCCGGCTCTCTTGCAGCCGATCCAGCACCTCTAGAATCTGCGCCTGCACCGTGACGTCGAGCGCCGTGGTCGGCTCGTCGGCCACGAGGATCTCCGGCTCCGCCGAGAGCGCAATCGCGATCATCACTCGCTGGCGCATGCCGCCACTGAGCTGATGGGGATAGGCCTTGAGTCGTGCGGATGGATCCGGTATGCCGACTTCCTGGAGCAGCTGGAGTGCTCGCTCGCGCGCGGCCGCGCGCGGCATCTTGAAGTGCGCCAGAATTCCTTCGATGATCTGGTCGCCCACGGTGAAGACCGGATTCAAGCTGGTCATCGGGTCCTGGAAGATCATGCCCACCCGGCGTCCCCGGATCCGCCGCAGCGCCTCACCCCGCAGCGCGAGTACGTCGGTCTCGCCCATCCGGATGACGCTGCCCGTCTCGACCCGTCCCGGAGATGGGACCAGCTGGAGCAGCGCGAGGCTGGTGAGGCTCTTCCCCGAGCCGGACTCCCCCACGAGCGCCATGGTTTTGCCCCGCTCGAGCGAGAAAGTCACCCCGTCCACCGGATAGAATCGGCGGTGGTCGGGTCCGGGGAACGAGACCCTGAGATCCCGCACCTCGAGAACTCGGCTCATGCGCTTCGGGGATCCACGGCGTCGCGCAGGGCGTCACCGAACAGGTTGGCGGACAGTACGGTGATCACGATGGCGAGTCCCGGGAAGATGCCGGCCCAGGGTGCGCTCACGAGGACCTCCTTGGAATCCAGGATCATGCCGCCCCAGGATGGCATGGGGGGTTGAATCCCCAGGCCGAGAAAGGAGAGTCCCGCTTCCAGCAGGATCACGTCGCCCACGGCGAGCGTCGCCGTGACGAGCAGCGGACCGACCACGTTGGGAAGCAAGTGCCGGAAGATAATCCGGCGCCGGCGGGCTCCGAGCGCCTCGGCCGCTCGCACGTAGGCCTCTTCCCTGAGCCTCAGGACCTCCGCCCGCACGATGCGGCTGGTGGCAAACCAGCCGGTCGCCCCGATGAGCAGGACCAGCGCGAGGACCGGCACCCGCTCCCAGACCGCGAGCACCAGCAAGAGGATGAAGAGCCGGGGAATGGCGAGGGCCCCATCTACCAGGCGCATGAGTGCGGCATCGACTACACCACCGAGGTAGCCGGCGACCAACCCGACCGCCGCGCCGAGCGTCATCGAGAGCGCCACCGCCAGCAGCGCGACGCTGAGTGAGACCCGGGCGCCGGTCACGACCCGCGAGAGGATGTCGCGGTTGAGCTGGTCGGTGCCGAACGGATGCCCCAGACCCGGGGGCATGCTGCCGGCCAGAATGTCGGGCTGCGACAGAGGATCGGGAAGAAGCCAGGGTCCTACGATCGCGGTGACCGCGACGATCAGCAGGATCAGCGCACCCACCCGCCCTTGGGGATGACGCCACGCGGCCGCGAGGGCATCGAGCACCGGCCTCACGCCAGCCGGACCCGGGGATCGAGGAGCGCGTAGGCGACGTCGGCGGCAAACCCACTTGCCACGACGAGCGCCGCGACCAGGAGCGACGTGCCCATGAGCAGTGGGTAGTCGCGGTTTCCCACCGCGCCCGCCGCGAGCGACCCCAGTCCCGGCCAGGCGAACACCGCCTCCACGAACACCGATCCGGTTACCAGGATCGGGAGCCAGAGTCCGAACAACGTGACCACCGGGAACAGCGCGTTGCGCCACGCATGCCGCCAGGTGATGTCCCGCTCGGGCAGCCCCTTGGCGCGCGCGGTCAGTATATATGGAAGACGCAAAACCTCGAGCATGGCAGATCGCTGGTGCCGCATGGTGGCCGCGATGCTCACCACCGACAGAGTCAGCACGGGCAGCACCAGATGGCTGAGCAGGTCCACGGCACGCGGGCCCCAACCTGCGTCGGAGCTCAGCAGCGGATCCTGCATGCCTGCGGCGGGCAGCAGCCGCCAGTGAATCCCGACCAGCCACGCGAGCACCAGGCCCAGCCAGAACGAGGGCATCGCGTATCCGGCGAGGCTCAGGGTGGTGAGCCAGCGATCCACTCTCCGGCCCCGCCGGACTGCTTGCTGCACGCCCAGCCAGAGCCCGACCGTGAAGTTGAGCAGCAGCACGCTCCCGCCGAGCAGCAGCGTGGCAGGCAGGCGTTCCGCGAGCAGCGCGGTGACCGGCCGTCCATACTCGATCGACACGCCGAGGTCGCCATGGACCAGACCCTGGAGGAAGGCAGTGAGCTGGCTGCCGACCGGCTGATCGAGGCCGTAGCGGGCACGGAGCACCGCGATCTCTCTCGGCGAGATGGGACGGTCTCCACCCAGGCGAAGCAGTGGATCGCCCGGCGCCGCGCGCATGAGGACAAACAGCAGCGCGAGCGCCACCAGGAAGGTGACCGCCGCCTGGAGCGCCCGGCGGAGAACCCACCCGCTCACCTCAGCGGCTCGGGGTGGGGGATGCCGGGGCGACCGACCATTCGCGAAGCAGCAGCCAGGAGGACACCGGGCTGAGGCTGACGTTCCGAAAACGCCGGTTCACCGCGTACACGTAGGTGGGCGCGTAGAGGAAGACAGCAGGCGCGTCCGCCTCGATCTGACGGAGCACCCCGTGCCAGTGCTCAGCCGGATCTCCCCGCCCCAGCACCGCCTGCTCGATCAGCGAATCGACCCGCGGATCGCAGTAGCGCGCGACGTTATTGCCCCCGTTGCAGGTCCAGCTCTGGGTGAGTCCCGTCGGTGAAGGATCCTGGCTCAGCGCGGCAAAATCGACATCGAAGTCTCCCGCCGTCCGCCGCTCGGTCCAGATGGGGAAGTCGTACTGCTGGAGCTCCAGCCTGATGCCGATGCCGCGCAGCTGCTCCTGAATCAGCACCGCCATCTGCTTGCGAATGGCGCTGGTGTTCGGCAGCGAAAGACTCAGCGTGAGCGGATGACCATCGCGATCGAGGGTGCCGTCGCTATCGGTGTCCCGCCATCCTGCCGCAGCCAGCAGCCGGCGGGCTTCGGGCAGATCCTGCCGCTCGGGCCGGGGGGCGCCGTGCCGGATCCACAGGATGGGCGAGGCCGGCCCAAACGGCACCTCCCCGTAGGAGCCGAAAATGACCTGCACCAGGAGCCGGCGATCGAGTGCCAGCCCGAGGGCCCGCCGGACCCTGATGTCGCCCAGGATCGGATGGGGCCGCTCGCGGTCACGCCGGTCGCGCTGATTGAACAGGAGATATCCGACGGTGGGAGAGGGGACCGGTATCACCCGCAGCGAGGGCTCCGCCGCAATCCGCCGGATGTTGTCCTGTGGCGGGGGGATGTTGTCCATCGCATCGGCTTGCCCGCTGAGCATCAGGTTCACCCGCGCGTCGGGGTCGGCCGCGGCTCGCACGATGACCCGCTCGATCTTCGGCTTGCCGAGGAAGAAGTCGTCATTCCTCCTGAGCTCGATAAACTGTCCGGGAACGGCCCGAACCCAGCGATACGGCCCATTGCCGACCGGCTGGGCCGCAAAGGCCGATCGGGAGAGCGCGTCCGGGGGTATCGTATCCAGCAAGTGGGCCGGGATGGGGGCGACGTGGAAGGTGGCGTCGTAGAGCTGCTCCGCATAAGGATGGGAGAAGCGGAAGACAACCCGCTCCTCTCCTTCTGCCGTTACCCCGGTGATGTGCTTCAGCAGGTCCGCCAATCTCGGCGAGACCGACCGGTTGCGTGCGCGCTCCATGGTGAACACGACGTCCCGCGCCGTCACCGGTACGCCGTCTTGCCATCGCGCGCGCGGATCCAGGTCGAAAACGAGCGTCACCGAGTCTCGCCGGGACCACGCCCTCGCCAGCAGCGGGACGAAGTTCCGATCGCCGGCCGTCAGCAGCGTCGGGCCGAGCCCCGCCAGCCGCAGGAACAGCTGGTCGGCAATCTCCATATTGGCGACATTGGCCGCCGCGCCTTCCATCAGAGTGGGAATTGGGAGCGTGGCCTGGAGGCCGGTCACAATGACGATGCTGTTTCGCTCATCTGCGCGTGACTGTCCCACGGCTGGATGCCGGGCGAAGCACCCTGCGAGGGCGGCAATGACGACTGTGCGTCTCATCCTTACCTGGCCCAGGTCCACGCCGGAGAGCGGAACTGGGGATAGTGTCGCGACGCGCCTTCGATCACTTCGCACGCAGCAGTCATCCGGTTCCAGTTGCCTGGCCAGCGGGTAACCGCGGTGTCGGCGATCTCCTCCGCCAACTCCGCTCCCGTGAGCGATCGGCCCAGTAGCGGCAAGGCTGTCTCACCCAGGCTGCTGAAACAGTCGTGGCCCGCGGGTCCTTGCACCAGTTCCCGAACGATCTGCTGCCCATCCGCGAGCAGGATCGAGCCGTGCTGGAGCAGCGCGCCACCCTGCCGGAGCTGCGCACTCCCGACGACTTTGCGCCCGCCGACCAGCACCTCGCCGCCGGCGGGTTGAGAGAAGCAGGCTCCTGCGTCGAGCGGGTCGGACCGGCGACTCGATGCCAGGACGGCCTCGATTCCGAGCTGACCGAGTGCCTGGCCGATCATATCATGAATCTCGAGATAGGCCTCCTGCAGCGAGCCGAAGCGAGGACCCGGCGCCACGACCGCGTAGGTGAGCTCGGGTCCATGCCAGACGGCCCGCCCGCCGGTGGGCCGCCGCACCGTATCGATGCCCCGCGCCGCGATACGCCCCGCATCATAGCGCCGGGTGGCCGGCTCGTGCCTCCCGAACGAGAGACAGTGCGGCTCCCAGGCGTACAACCGCAGCCAGCTTTCGCCGAGCAGCTCCGCGCGGTCGAGCAGGGTTTGATCAATGGACATGTTGGCCCAGCCGGGGCGGGGGAACTCGTCAACCCAGAGACGCCACTCTTGTATGTCACCCTGAGCGAAGCGAGGGGGCGGAGCTACACCCGTGCTCCGGTCCCCTCGGTCGCTCCGCTCCCTCAGGGTGACAACGGTCTCTTCGACCGCATCCTCCCTACCCATAGGCCTCCACCGGCGGACAGCTACAGACCAGATTGCGATCGCCAAACGCGCTGTCGATCCGCCCCACCGTGGGCCACACCTTGTGCTCGCGCACCGCTCGCGAGGGATAGGCGGCCCGCTCCCTCGGGTAGGGCCGGTCCCACTTATCGGCGATGACCTGCTCCAGGGTGTGAGGCGCGTTGGTCAGGAGATTGTTGTCCCGCTGTGCCCCTCCCTCCTCGATCTCTCGAATCTCCTGGCGGATGTCGATGAGCGCGTCACAGAAACGGTCCAGCTCTTCCTTTGATTCGCTCTCGGTCGGCTCGATCATGAGCGTGCCGGGGACCGGAAACGAGACTGTTGGCGGGTGGAAGCCGTAATCGATGATTCGCTTGGCGATGTCCTCGACGTCCACCCCCGCGGAAGCCTTGAAGGGACGGGTGTCGATGATGCACTCGTGGGCCACGAGTCCGTGCTGGCCGGTGTAGAGCAGGGGATAGTATTCCGCCAGGCGGCGAGCGACGTAGTTCGCGCTGAGAATGGCGATGCAGGTGGCCTCGGTCAGGCCGTCGTAGCCCATCAAGGCAATGTAGGCCCAGGAGATCGGAAGAATCGCGGCGCTCCCCCAAGGCGCGGCGGACACGGTCCCACACGCCGCCGAGTGACCCACATCCACCACCGGATGTCCGGGCAGGAACGGAATCAGGTGCGCGGCCACTCCGATCGGGCCCATCCCCGGACCTCCGCCCCCGTGCGGAATGCAGAATGTCTTGTGCAGGTTCAGGTGACAGACGTCGGCACCGATGTCACCCGGACGGCAGAGACCGACCTGCGCGTTCATGTTGGCCCCGTCCATGTAGACCTGGCCGCCGTGCTCGTGCACGATCCGGCAGATCTCCCGCACCGATCCCTCGAACACCCCGTGGGTCGAAGGGTACGTGATCATCAGGGCCGCCAGCGTGTCCTTGTGAGCGGCGGCCTTGGCGCCGAGATCCTTGAGATCGATGTTGCCCTGCGGATCACTCTTGACCGCCACCACCTGCATGCCTGCCATCACCGCGCTGGCCGGGTTGGTCCCGTGAGCGGACTGTGGGATGAGGCAGGTGGTGCGGTGGGACTCGCCTCTGGATCGGTGATACGAGCGGATGACCAGCAGTCCCGCATACTCACCCTGCGACCCCGCATTGGGCTGCAGCGACACCGCCGCAAACCCGGTGATCTCCGCCAGCTGATACTCCAGCTGGTTGAAGAGCAGCTGGTAGCCGGCGGCCTGGTCCCGCGGCGCGAAAGGGTGAAGCCGGTTGAACTCGCGCCAGCTCACCGGCATCATCTCGGTCGTGGCGTTGAGCTTCATGGTGCACGAGCCGAGCGGGATCATGGCTGAGGTCAGCGACAGGTCGCGCGCCTCGAGTCGCTTGATGTAGCGGAGCATTTCGGTCTCGGAGTGGTAGCGGTGAAAGACCGGATGCTCCATGAAGGACGTGGTGCGGGCAAGCCCCTGCGGGATCGCGCGCTCGCGCTTGATCCCGATGTCGTCCAGCATGAACGGCAGCGCCTCGTTCAGCGAGAAGATGGAGATCAGGTCGGCCACGTCGCCCAGGGTGACCGTCTCGTCCAGTGCCACACAGATTCGGGTTGGCGACAGTTGCCGCAGGTTGATGTTGCGCACCCGGGCCGCATCGAGCAGGCGGGGCACGGCCCAGCCTTCCACCTCGATGCAGATGGTGTCGAAGAAGTCTTCGTGAACCAGCCGGTACCGCAGCCGGCGCAGCGCGTTGGCCAGAATCACCGTTCGGGTGTGCACCCGTTCCGCGATCCGGCGGAGCCCGGACGGCCCGTGATACACCGCGTACATGCTCGCCATTACTGCGAGCAGTACCTGGGCGGTGCACACGTTGCTGGTTGCCTTGTCCCGCCGAATGTGCTGCTCCCGGGTCTGTAGCGCCATCCGAAGAGCGGGACGCCCGTCCCGGTCCTTGGAGACGCCGATGATCCGTCCGGGCAGGAACCGCTTGTAAGCGTCGCGGGTGGCGAAGAACGCGGCATGCGGCCCGCCGTAGCCCATCGGCACGCCGAAGCGCTGGCTGTTCCCGACCGCCACGTCCGCACCCCACTCGCCTGGTGGGGTGAGCAGGGTCAGGCTGAGCAGGTCGGTGGCGGCGGTGACGAGCGCGGAGGCGGCGTGGGCCCGCTCGCAGAGTGGCCGGAAGTTTCGGACCTGCCCGTCGGTGGCCGGGTACTGCACCAG
>JAXDMF010000030.1:0-3822 GCA_034666205.1 Gemmatimonadales bacterium | reverse complement strand
CTGGCGCCGTATCGCTTGTCAGCGTCGGCGACGGTTCGCGCCACCCGCAAGAACAGGTCTCGTGGACTCTCGACGGGGGCGCCGGTCTCGTCCTTGAGGAGATAGCGCTTTTCGAGGACCGTAATCGCATTAGGCGACAGCCGGACCGCGTCCCTTGGGGTGGACGATTTCATAGAACTCCCTCGCCTTGGTATGATGATCACGAAGAGGGTGGGGGCGACCCTGCTGCACCATCGCACTGCCCAACCGAAACGGAAGGCCAAGCTAGGTCCGTTACCCGACCGAGACAATACCACGCAAAACTGACGGCCCTACGTCCGATCCCGCTGTTCACATCACAAATATAGTCGGTTGTAGACATGTGGAGAAAGTGGATCACTGCGGATAAGTGAAGACGGAAGGAAGGGGAAAGACGGGAAGGACGGGAAGGTGAGAACGAGCTGAAAAAACATGACCTCCGGTAGGGCTAGGCTTCCCGTCCTTCCCGCCCTTCCCGACTTAACGGATACCGCCCTGCCTTATGGGCTTTCGCTTCCTCCACGTAGTGACTCCACGTGGCAGCCACCCGCTCGGCGAGCACCGCATCGACCGGGCGGACGATCCGTCCCGGCACCCCCATGACCAGAGACCGAGGAGGAACCCGCATGCCCTCGGGCACGACAGCACCGGCCGCGACGACACTGCCGCTACCGATGACGACACCGTTGAGCAGAACGCTGCCCATCGCGATCAGGCAATCGTCCTCCACAGTGCAGCCGTGGAGAACGACCCGGTGGCCTACACCAACCCTGTGGCCCACCTGACAGGGCATGCCTTCATCCACGTGTACGACAGTGCCGTCCTGGATGTTCGACTGGGCTCCAATCACGATGGGGGCCATGTCGCCGCGGAGCACCGCGCAATACCAGACGCTCGCCTCTTCACCCAGCGTCACGTTCCCCATGACGGCCGCGGTGGACGCGATAAAGGCCGTGGGGTGGATCGTGGGATGACGCATGCAATGCGCCTCTACTGATCTCGTGCCGGCGGGAAAAGCATTTGGGTCCACGCCTCGACCGACGCTCCGTCCTTGAGGGCGGGATGCCAGGTGACGGTCCAGACGAAGTTGCGGACTTCACGCTCGTACGCAGGATCGTTGGAGGGACGGAGCCGCATGATGTCCACCGTGCGGCCTTCCGCCGAAACCTTGATCCACAGGAGCGAAGGCCGGGGGGAGGGCCCGGCGTCAGCCGGTACCGTCACGAACGGCGGGTTGACCGGTTTCGGGCGTTCATCGAAGCACGAACCGTCGGCATTGTATCCCGGGCCGGGCACGCAGCCGACAGCCGCACGCCCTTGCTCTTTACGCTGCGCCGGCGCCGGTGCGCCGAGCTGGGTGAGCTGCGGCGTCAGCTCCTGGATCTGGCCCGGGCGGACTACGATCGTGTCGGAGTAGAAGTTGAACCGGGGCGCTGAAATGGCGAGAGCGTGCGGTCCCGGTGGAAGCTTGGTGACCGCTTGGGTCACCGGCTGCTCGTCGATCATGACGGTCGACCCTCGAGGCAAACCGATCAGCCGGATGCCGCCACTGTCGATCGGGCCGACTACGTCGGCTGACGCAGGGCCCAAAGCGGGCTCGGCGCTGGCGGCGGAATCCGATGCCGACCTCCGGTGCGCCGAGCCATCGCTTCCTGCCGGAGCCGAAACCGCGGGCGCCGTGCTGTCGGCGGGCGGCGGCGCGTGGGCCACCGCGGTATCCGTGCGAACCAGCGAGTCGTTTTGTCGTGGGGCAGAGTTCACCAGCGTATCGGCCACGCTCGTACCCGGGGCGAATCCGCGGGCCTTGTAGTAGTAGAATGCTCCCCCGGCCCCGCCGAGCACGGCGAGCAGGATCCAGAGCCAGGCCCAGGACGACGTGCTGGTGCGCATGGCCATCGACCGGTCGGCTACCCGGCGCGGTATCTCGCGCCGCTCCCCCGGTGTCAGACGCCGGTTGACCAAGGGTGAGTCCAGGGGGGTCGTCGGCTGGCTCACGATGGGAGGGAAGCCGCCCCCGCCGACCGACGCGCCCGCTCCAGCGCCCACGGCGGCGGCACCGGTGAAGCTCCCCACAGCGCTAGTTCGCACCGACCCTGCCGCAGCGATGGGGTGCCCCTGGAAGGAAGCAATCAGCTCTTCGCAGCTCTGGAAGCGATCGAAGGGATCCTTCATGAGCATCCGCTTGATGATCTCGAAGATGCGGCGCTCGTCGGCGGTGACCAGGTTGGGCGTCGGAATCGGCTCGGTAATGTGCTTGTACCCGATGGAGAAGCTGTCCTCGCCGTCATAGGGCACGGTGCCCGTCAGGCACTGATAAGCCACCACGCCGAGACTGTAGATGTCGCTCCGGCCATCGATCGGCTGGGCCCTGGCCTGCTCCGGGCTCATGTAGTGCGGGGTGCCGATAGACATGCCCGTACCGGTCAGCTTCTGCCCCGAGGCCGCCTTGGCGATACCGAAGTCGGTCAGGACGCTCTGGCCGAATTCGTCGAACATGATGTTGTCGGGCTTGATGTCACGATGCACGATGCCGCGTTGCGCAGCGTAGCCCAGCGCGCTGCCCGCCTCCAGCAGCAGGCGGCGGATCTCGGGAGGCGTCAGCTTCTTGCGATTACCCAGCAGGTTGGAGAGTGAGCTGCCCCGGAGCAACTTCATGACAAAGTAGATCACCCGTCCGGAACGACCGACCCGATAGATGGCGATGATGTTGGGGTGCTCGAGCTGAGCCGCCGTGCGGGCTTCGCGCTGAAAGCGCTCGACGAACTCGGTATCGAACGCCAGGGAAAAGGGGAGGACCTTGATGGCAACCTCCCGCTCGAGCTGACGATCCTTGCCCCGATACACCATGGCCATCCCGCCACGTCCCAGCTCCTCGATGATCTCATACTCGGAGGCGAGTGCCTCGCGCACGAGGTCGAGCTCCTGGAGCACACCGGTGGCGATCGCGTGGACCGGTGTGGTCGCCATGAGGTCGAGACCGCAGGAGGGGCAGAACTTCGATTTTCCCGTGATTTCGCTGCCACATCGGGAGCAGAACATAGCGCGCAAGCTACGCTGCCGCCCGGCTGAGTCAAGCGGAAACGCGTGGCGTATCGCGAGAGGGTTTGCGAAAGGCAGGGAGGCAGGGAAGCGGGGAGGCGGGGAAGGAAAAGCCCTCGTAAGTAGTTGTAGGCCAATGCTCAGAGAGAAAATCGTCCGGCTTCCCCGCTTCCCCGCTTCCCCGCCCTGACTGGCACCTCACTTGCAGCGGCTTGATCCCAACCAACCGCGCCATCACCCGGAGAGCTTGTGGTCCCGTATCACACGATCGCTTTCAGTCAACAGAAACTCAGGGCCGCGCTGCGCCGGGCCGCGGGCCAGGAACCCTTGTTCAACTATGGGTTCGTGATACACTCTCGCCGGCAGGGCGAGCGACCGACCCTCGGGCTCATCACTCTGCACGGGGAGAGCCTCGCGTTCAACGAGCGGCTGCTGAAATCGCTGGACGGCCTTCCGCTCTGGTTGTTCGGTCACGCCCGGATCACGCTGGTGCCGGGAACCTCCATCAATCCCGGGGAAGGTGGCCGCACCAAGCCTGCAGACCGCCCGCTCAGCTCCATGTTGATGCACATCGCCACCTTCGATACCAGCACCGGGGTCACCCAGCACCTCGTCCAGGTGGAAGCGGTGGTCCGGGCGGAGAGCCTGGTCCAGCCGCTCTTGATCCTGACCCCTTCGCGTCCGGCAGCCTGGCCGATGTAGGCGGGAAGCGGGGAAGCGGGGAGGCGGGGAAGCAAAAAACTGAACCCTCCGGAGCTCATGGCT
>JAXDMF010000029.1:0-3854 GCA_034666205.1 Gemmatimonadales bacterium | reverse complement strand
GCGCGAGGCCTCCCGGCGACTGGGGGTGCTGTGCCTGCTCAGCGCGTCGGTCTGGGCGGCGAACTCCCTCCTGCTCAACTTCGTGTACGCCGTACCGGGCACCGTGCCGGCCGACCGGGTGGCCTCGTACTGGAAGTGGCGGACTCTGTACGATCTGATCATCACCGCCAACGTCCTGGTTTCACTGGGCCTCTTCTGGTTTACCCGCCACCGCCGGCGCAGCCCGCAGTTCGTTCTCGATCTGGCCTTGGTGTACGAGGTGTTCACCGCGTTCTCAGTCGGGGTGCTCGATTACGCCGAGCAAGGTCCGACCGAGGGTGTATCGTGGATCGCGGTCATCATCCTGTTGTTTGCCCCGATGGTACCCAGCACGCCGCGGAAGACCCTCGTCGCGGCGCTGCTGGCTGCCTCGATGGGCCCGGTGGGCGCGCTGATCTGGAAGGGTCTGGGGGTCGAGCCGCTGAGCGCGCGCCAGATTCTGCTTCTCTCCATCCCCAATTACCTCTGCGCGGCACTGGCGCCGGTCGTCTCCCACATCATCACCCGCCTGGGGAGAGAGGTCCGTGAAGCGCGCGAGATGGGGAGCTATCTCCTGGGCGACCTCATCGCCCGGGGCGGCATGGGCGAGGTGTGGCAGGCTACGCATCGCTTCCTGGTCCGGCCTGCCGCGATCAAGCTGATCAAGCCCGACGCCCTGGGAGCCGGCAACCCGGAACATGCCGACGTCCTGGTGCAGCGGTTCCGGCGCGAGGCCAGGGCAGTGGCCGCGCTCCACTCGTCCCACACGATCCAGCTCTATGACTTCGGCGTGGCGCGTGACGGCACCTTCTACTACGTCATGGAGCTGCTCAACGGGATGGACCTCCAGACGCTGGTAACGCGCCACGGCCCCTTGCCGCCGGCGCGGGCGATCTACCTGCTCCAACAGATCTGCGAGTCCCTGGGCGAGGCGCACGACCGCGGTCTGGTCCACCGCGACGTCAAGCCGGCCAACATCCAGGTTTGCCGCCTGGGGCGGGACTGTGACTTCGTGAAGGTGCTCGACTTCGGACTGGTGAAGCGGGCTCCGGGCGAGAAATCCGACGTCGATCTCACCACGCCGAACATGCTGACCGGCACACCGGCGTATCTCTCCCCGGAAAGCGCGCTGGGAGAGCCGGTGGACCAGCGCACCGACATCTACTCCCTGGGATGCGTGGCCTACTGGATGCTGACCGGGCGCCAGGTGTTCGAGGCCGACGGCGTCCTCCAGATGGTGGCTCGTCATATTCAAACGGTGCCGGAGCCGCCCTCCCAACACAGTCCGTCTCCCATTCCTCACCGGCTGGAAGCGCTGGTGCTCGCCTGCCTGGCCAAGCGCCCGCAGGAGCGCCCATCCAATGCCTGGGAGCTGGCCGACCAGCTGAGCCGGTGCGAGGTGGACTCGCCCTGGACCCGGGAGGACGCCAGGCAGTGGTGGCATACGCGGCTCAATCCCGAGCCGGCGGTGACCCTGTGACCGACCGCAGCGACTAACCCTAGCGAGGAAGCAAGTCCTGCCGGCTGTAGAGCACGCCATTGTGTACCACGAAATGCACCCGTCGCGCGTTCCCGATGTCGGTCGTTGGGTCCGCGTCGAACACCACGATATCGGCCCGTTTCCCAGTCTCAACCGATCCAACCTCCTTATCCAGCGCCATCGCCCTGGCGGCCACGATCGTAGCCGACGCGAACACCGCCTTCGCCGGCATGCCCGCCTGCTGCATTGCCTCCATCTCGGCATAGACGCCGGGACCGTGGGCGGTGCCCGGGTTCCCAGCGTCGGTGCCCATCGCGATCGGAATGCCGGCGTCATACATCCGCCTGAGGTTGCCGGCCGCGGTGGAGCGCAGCGCCGCACCGGGGCCGCCCCAGAAGGCGGCGCCCTTCGCGCGCAGGCTGTCCGGCAGTATCGTCTCCAGCTTGCCACGGGTGGTGTGGTCAACGCAGTCGAGCGGATATCGTTTCGCCGGAGAGCGCCCGAGGAACACGTCGGCATAGCCGTCCAGCACCGTGAGGGTCGGGATCACGATGGTGCCGGCCCGTGTGACCGCCGCGACGAATGCGGCGTCCACCGTGTCGCTGAACACCTCATGTACCAGCACCGCGGCACCCGCTTCTACTGCGTCCTTGGCCGAGTGGAGCTCGGTGGCGTGGACCACGAGCCGGAGGCCGGCCTTCCGGGTCTCGTCGGCGGCCGCCATCAGCATCGTCTTGGCGTGCGCTCGGAGTGAATCCGGCACCTCGATATACCAGACCTTGATGGCCTCGGCCCCGGCGGCGCGATGCGCTCTGACCGCCGCTCGCACCGTCGCGTCGTCCCCCATGAAGACGAACTGTCCCATCATCTGGGAATCAACGGTGATCGTGGCCAGTAATGGGCCGGTAGCGACCACCCTGGGCGCGTCCGTGGCAGCTCGGGTCTTTCGGGCGAGATCGTAAGTCCAGGGAAATCCGCCGACATCGAAGACGCTGGTCACCCCGCTGCAGAGGTTCGCCCGATGAAACAGCTCGGGATGAGCCTCGAGCGAACGAATCACCGAGTGATAGGGATATTGGGCCCGGAGATCGATCGCGTCCGGCCGACCGTCCACCCACCCGGTCTGGGAATAGTGCACGTGGGCATCGATCAGGCCGGGGCCGACGTAGCCGCCACCGACGTCGATGGCCTTGGAACCAGGGGGGCGAGGGCAGGCGGTAGCCGTTCCGGCGCATGCGATATGGCCATCCCGGACGACGACGCTAGCCTCGGGAATAGGCCGGGCACCTGGGTTGATGAGGGTGCCGTGCTGGAGAGTCAGGGACGGTGTCCCATTCCCCATCGCGCCGCCGGTGCCGGGCGTGGCGGCCGGATGGCAGGCCAGGGAGAGTGCCAGGCCGAGGCCGAGGAGTAGCTCACTCCACCTCATCGAGTGAGCCAGCTCGCGAAAGCCAGCCACGCGGGTGTCCCCGAGATGATCAGCCGCAGCGGCTGTGAGGCCACGAGCAGCAGCCCGCCCCAGATCGTGGCGGGATGAATCCTCCTCCGGGTGACGAGATCATGGACCAGCATCGCTACGATGAAGAGGTCGGTCAGGCCGAAGAACGTCGGCGGGCCCGGCGGGAGAATGGGGAAATGCAGCCGGGCAATCGGTGCGCTCGTCAGCCCGATCATCCCCAGGGTCATCAGCCGCTTGTGAGCCTCGAGCCGGCGGCGGAAGTAGAGGGCCGCGCTCACCAGAATCGCGAACACCAGCATGTCGAACAGCGGGATCGCCAGGAACGAGAGCCCCGAGACGCCGGGGATCGGGGCCGAACCGCCCTTGACCCGGAGGATGGCGGTCGTGGTGCCCAGGACGACAACGATCGCGGCCAGCACGGCCCCGGCGACGCCCATCCGGCGGTGGATGTAGGTCTTGCCGGCGGCAACGAGGGTGGTCTGGGCCACGAAGAACAGGACCCAGGTGGTGAACACCAGGCCATGCAGGTGGAGGAGTCGGCTCAGCTCCGGGGTGCCGTAGTATGCCTTAAGGAAGTAGCTCCGGGAAAAGCCGGCGAAGACGGTGATCGCGATGGCGATCGCCATCCCCACGTAGAAACGACGAGTCCGCCGCCGAGTGGTGACGGCAGCCGTGCTCACAGCCATAGAACTCCTCCTGCTGCTGGAAAATTCGCTCTACTTACCGCCTCACCGCTTTACCGCCGTACCGCCGTACCACCCGCCTGGTGCTCAGGGTCCACTCTCTTCAACCTCTTCCAAGTGAAGCCGGTGGATGATCCGGTGAAGCACCGGAGCTAAGGCCACGGCTGCGGCCCCAATGAAGACCAATCCCGCATACAGCGCGTAGGCCGCTCCG
>JAXDMF010000028.1:0-5903 GCA_034666205.1 Gemmatimonadales bacterium | reverse complement strand
ACGCCCTCATCTCCTTTTCGGTCGGCGCCACCGCCTTGAGCTTGCCGTCGGTCCGTAGCTTCTCGATCAGCCGGTTCTGGAATGCCGCGCGCCGCTGCTGATCGGTGAGCCAGCGGCGATACTCCTCCGGCGTCTGGAAGCCCGCTTTCTTGAGCTCGGCCCGATAGTCCACTTCAGAGGTGAAGTTGGTCCGTACCTTGCGCACCTGCTCTTCGACGCCGCTGGCGATCTCCTCGTCGGTGACTTTGATCGTGGTGTCTCGCTGAGCCTGCTGCACCAGCAGCTCCTCATCGATGATCGACGACACGATCTGGTGTCGCACGCCACTGATCCCTTCCGGCGTGGTGGGCACCTTGCTTCCCTGGGACTGGCGGGAGAAGATCTCCTCGTCCACCTGGGACGCGAGCACCGGCCGGTTGCCGACGACAGCCACCACCCGGTCGACCACGAATGTCGTGTCGCGGGCGGGAATCGCCGCCTGATTGATCGTGGACACCGTATCCGGTGGCGCGCCCACCGTGTCGGAAGCCGCCGCCGTCGTATCCTGCGCCGCAAGCGTGGCGACACCGGGCAGCAGAAGAATGCCGATCAGTGCGCCCGCTCGGTAGAACCTGTCATTCATCGTGACTACCTCTTGCCGGCCGCGGTGTCCGCGGGCGCGGGGGATGGACTCTTCGGCGGCGTCGCTCGCTGCGGTGCCGCGGCTGGGGCCTTCTCTCCCGGTGCCGGGCGGCCCATCCCCGGAATTGGCGCCGGACCGGGTGCGGGCTGCATTGGCCCAGCCTTGGCCTTGGTGGAATCGGTCTTGGCGCGTTCCGCTTCGGCCAGCTCGACGGCACGGTTCAGCCCTGCCTGGTAGATCCGGTATCCGGAGCGCTCACGCAGCAGTGTAGCCAGCGCGGAAGGAAGCGGACGGAGCCGAGACTTGCCGGAGAGCAGCCGGTCGAAGTACAGGTCAACCTTCATGGCTGCGACCTTGTCCCGGTCGGCCTTGGCGGCACTTGAATCCCACAGCGCCGCCGTGTCCAATCCCATCTCGACGCGGAGCGTATCCAGCTGGCCACGGTAGTGTTCCTGGAGACCCTTCCACTCCTCCGGCGTGACCCCGATCTTCGCCGAGTCGGCCTGGCGGAGCAGCAGCACGTTCTGGGTGAGGATCTTGGCGAACTGGGTGAGCATGCTGTCGTCCGCCTGCTTCAGCTGGGCGGCATACTGCGGCGGCAGTGCCCGCACCCACCGCATGAACTCGCCGACGGTGAGCTCCCCGCCTTTGAAGCTGGTGATCGTCTTCTTCGAGTTGCGCGCCTCTTCCGGATTTTCACCAGCCGCCCGCATGGCCGCGCCCGCGCCCTTGGAGATCTTGATCTTGTTGATGATCGCCAGGCTATCCATATAGATGGAATCGAGCCGGCTTCCCGCGCTCTGCGCCAGGTATGCGGTGAGCCGCTCCCGGACCGCGTCCGGGCTAGGCCGCTTGATGATGTGGTAGCCGAACGGGGTCTCCACGACGCCACTGATTGCGCCGGGCGCAAGGCTCCAGCCTGCGCTGTCGAAGGCTGGTACGAACTTCCCCTTCGGGCTAGGGGGCAGGAAACCGTGGTCCCCCTTGCTGCCGGGATCTTCAGAGAGCTGGGACGCGAGCTGGCCGAAATCGGCACCGCGCTTGATCTTTGCGAGGGCGCCTTCGGCCTTCTTCCGGGCAGCGTTGCGCACCTCGGGCACCGCGTTCTGCGGGGTCCGGAAGAGGATGTGCTGAAGAACCCTGACCTGATTGGCTTGGTAAGTACTGTCGGCTGCATTGGGGGAAAAGCTGGAGCGACGGGCCATCAGGGAATCGTGCCAGTGGCCTCCCCGAAGCTCGGCCAGCTCGGGCCACACAGCCTTTGAGACACTGGCGGAATCGAGTGGCAGCTTGCCGTCTGCCACCGCCTGCGCGAACAATGAGTAGTCCACCCAGGTGTTGGTGACGAAGTCAGCCGCATCGCGGTTGGCCCGCATGCCCTTGCCCCCCACCAGGATCTGACTCAACCGCTGGGGGGTCAGTCGCTGGTCTCCCGCTTCGGCCACCAGGTCGGCGTGCGCCGAGAAGAGATCGCGGAAGCTGCCGCAAGCGCCGAGGCTGGCCGCGAGCACGAGGGACATCAAGATGCCGAACCGACGCATTTGTACTCCGTTTAAATGGGTCTAGGGTCTAGGGTTTTTATGAAGCCCTGCGCAATGCTCGAACAAGCGCCGGCACAATCGGCTCTCCGCCCAGCCGCATCAGCCGGAGCGACAGCGGAACCGTGCGACGGACTTCCGCAGCCAGCTGGACATCGTCCAACGCAGACGTGAGACCGGCGAGCCTGGGCGTGGTCCCGGGACGGAAGGTGAGACGCGCTTCGTCTCCCCGCACCAGCACATTCTGCAGGCCAAGGGCTGCCCCCATGACGCGGAGCCGCGTCATGTCGAGCAGGGTCTCGGCGGTGGCCGGCAAGGGACCGAAGCGTTCCCGCAACTCGTCGCGGAGCCCGTCAATTTCGCCGGATGAGGCAGACCGCGCCAGTCGGCGATACAGATCGAGCTTGACGTCGTCGTCCGGGACGTAGCCGTCGGGAAGGTGCGCGGGGTGGTCGAGCACCACATCCGGCGGTGCCGGCTGCTCCACCGTGCCCTGACCCCGCAGCGACCGGACGGTCTCCTCCAGCCACCGGAGGTAGAGGTCGAACCCTACCGCCTGAGCATGACCCGACTGCTCTGCTCCCAGCAGGTTGCCCGCCCCCCGGAGCTCGAGGTCCCGCAGTGCGATCCGGTAGCCCGAGCCCAGATCAGTATGATGCTCCAGCACCTTGAGGCGTTCCTCGGCTTCCGCGTCGATGGAGTCGGGCACCAGCAGGTAGCAGTAGGCCCGGCGGTGACTCCGGCCGACCCGGCCCCGCAGCTGATACAGCTGGGCCAGCCCGAAGCGGTGGGCGTCGTGCACCACCATCGTGTTCGCGTTGGCGACATCGAGCCCCGATTCCACGATCATGGTGGAGACGAGGATATCCACCTCACCCGCGACGAAGTGCCGCATCACCTTTTCGAGCTCCTCCGCCGCCATTTGCCCGTGGGCCACCCCTACCCGAGCCCGGGGCGCGAGTTTCCGAACCCGTTCGGCGATGGTGTCGATGGTCTCGATGCGGTTGTGGACCACGAACACCTGCCCACCACGGTCGATCTCCCGGGCGAACGCCTCCTCCAGTAGAGCATCGTCCCACGGCTCGACGAAAGTCAGGATCGGGGATCGGTCGCGCGGCGCGGTCTCGATCAGGGTCAAATCCCGGAGACCTGCCAGCGACAGGTGGAGTGTCCGGGGAATCGGCGTGGCGGTGAGAGTGAGCACGTCAACCGAAAGCCGCAGCGCCTTGAGCCGCTCCTTGTGCCTCACCCCGAATCGGTGCTCCTCGTCCACCACCAGCAGGCCGAGGTCCTTGAAGACGACGTCCTTGGACAGGAGCCGGTGGGTCGCGATCACGATGTCCGTCTGTCCGTTGGCCAGGCGGGTGAGCGCGCCCTTCTGCTCCTTCTGGGTCCGAAACCGGGAGAGAACTTCGATCTTGACCGGGAAGTCGGCCAGGCGCTCGATGAAGGTCCGGCCATGCTGCTCGGCCAGAATCGTCGTGGGCACCAAGACAGCGACCTGCTTTCCTCCCTGGACCGCCTTGAATGCCGCCCGCACGGCGATCTCGGTCTTGCCGTATCCGACATCGCCGACCAGCAGGCGATCCATGGGAAGCGGCTTCTCCATGTCCCGCTTGACCTCCTCGGTGGCCTTTCGCTGGTCGGGAGTGTCCTCGTAGAGAAAGCTGGACTCCAGCTCGCGCTGCCACTTGGTGTCGGGTGGAAAGGCGTAGCCGCCGGTGACCCTTCGCCGGGCGTAGAGATCGAGTAGCTCAGCCGCCATCCGCTTGATGGCCTGTCGGGTCTTCTCCCGAACCCGCTGCCAGGTCGATCCGCCGAGCCGGTGGATCCGCGGCGGGGGACGATCTCCATCTTCACCGGAGGCGCGATAGCGCTCGAGCTGGTCGAGCCGGTAGAGCGGCACGTTGAGCCGGTCGCCCCCTTCGTACTCGACGATGGCAACCTCCAGCGTGGATTCGCCCGCGGTGATCGTCTCGATTCCGCGGTAGATACCGATGCCATGCTCGAGGTGCACGACGTAATCGCCCAAGGTCAGAGCACCGGTGGCTCCCGACGGCGCGGCCTCGCGGTATCGGCGTGGCCGGCGCAAGCGGCGCGCCCGGCGGAAGATCTCGTGGTCGGTGAGGACCCGGAGTGAGGGCATGACGAAGCCGCCCTCGAGAGCTCCGATGGCAAGCGTGGCACCGCGAGCGGGACCCTGTCCGGGATACAACGGCGACTCGAGCAGCTCCTCCAAGCGCTCGAGCTGCCCCTCGTTGTCGCACAGAATCAGGGTCGGCAGGCCGGGCCCCAGCAGCGAGCGCAGGCGGTTGAGATCCCGGTCGATGCGCTCGGGCGGGAAGAAACCGAACTGCAGGTCCACCTGCTCGTCCCGCAACACGAGGCGGGGAAATTGCTCGAGCCGCTCGCGCCACTCGCCAGGCGGCTGGAAGATGCTCTCCCTGCTGGGCACGTCCTCACCCAGCCGCCGGGCCACCTCGAGATGGTGAGCGGCCTCGTTCCAGGCCCGGGTGACCTCGTCGAAGTCGGGCCCGGCGGTTTCCTGGATCAGGAGCGTGTCTGAGGGGAGGAGGTCCAAGAGAGTTTTGCGGGCGGCGGGGACCGAGGCCCCATTGGGGGCCAGGGTGACACTCGAGTCCTCGCTCTCCTCGCGGATCGTCTTGGTATTGATCGGCAGCACGGTGATGTCGCTCAGCTCCTGGAGCGATCGCTGCGTGGTCAGATCGAATCCGCGAAGAGAGGAGATCTCATCGCCCCACCACTCCAACCGCGCCGGCGTTGCCATCCCGAAGCCGTACAGGTCGAGGATTCCGCCGCGTACACTGAACTCGGCGACCTCGCTCACGGTCGGTACCCGCTGGTATCCCATGGCCTCGAGCGAGCGGGCGACCTCGGCGGGCGCGCGGCTGTCCCCGACCGCCAACCTGAGACTCAGCCGCTGGAGTACGGCAGGCAGGAGGGTTCGTTCCGCGGTGGCACGCGCGGTGGTCACCAGGATCCGTAGCCGGCCCTCGAGCAGCGCTTGAATCGTTTCCGCTCGCTCTCCGGCGATCTCGTAATGGGGCTCGTCCTCGCCCAACGCTTCTCGTTGAGGATAGAGGGCGGTGGATGCCTCGGTGAGCTGCGCCAGGTCCGAGAGCCACCGCTCAGCGTCTGCTGGCAATGGGGCGATCACGGTCAGCAGGCGTTGGGGATAGGTCCGGGCCAGCCACGCCACCAACGCCGCCCCACTCGACCCGGGAAGGCCTCCCAGCCGGAGCGTGCCGCCACGGCCTGGAAGACGATCGCCCAGATCCCGCACAGCTGGCGCGCGCTCGAAGGCATCGACCACTGGCTTCAGGCTCACTGCCGACGCCTCCAGGCGCTCGCGAGACCCACTTCGATCATGCCGACCGCAAGCGCCGTCCAGAGCAATGGGCCCCGCAAGTCACCGCGGGAAGAAGAGGAGAATGCCACCTCACCCGCTTCGGCCAGTGGCACCACCCGCGCTCCGGTCCAGAGTTGCCGGGTCTGGGCGTCGGAGGCACGGGCGAGCCGCGATTCCCGGGCATCCGGATTCACGCTGATGGCTCCAACGGTATCACGACCTGCCAGCAGGTAGTACACGCCCAGTTCGGTGGGCCGGAAGAGTCCGCCACCTTCCACTCTCGATTGCCGATCGCCTTGCCGCACCTCGGTCACCTGGTCGGGGAGAGCTATTGGGTCGCCCGGCGCGCCGTGATCCAGCGCGATCTCGCCCC
>JAXDMF010000027.1:0-3316 GCA_034666205.1 Gemmatimonadales bacterium | reverse complement strand
GCCGTCGAAGTGATGGTCCCGGTGGTGATCTTCTTGATAGCGGATGTAGTCCCGCAGGCGATCATCCTCGAAAGGCGTGACGGTAAAGGCGCCATAGCCGTGCTGCCATTTGAAGTCCCGGCGGTGGGGAAAGCTGTCATGGATCCATTTCGATGTTGTCGTCTTGATGCTGGCCACGAGCTCCGATAACGCGAGGGTGCTGGGCGGCTCCACATAGAGATGAATGTGGTCTCGCGCTCCCCCCGCACAGAGGAGCTTCCCAGAACGCCGGGCCACGACCGCCGCGGCACACGCGAACAGCCTGGCCCGCCACTCCGGGTCCAGCCACGGGCGGCGGTTCTTGGTGGCCCACACGAGATGCAGCCGTAACGAGAGATAGGTGTCTGTCATGCGAAACGCGGGAGCGGGTCGAGCCGAGCGACCGTTCAGCTTACCGTGTCATCCGTGAGAAGAGAAACCACAGCCACGCGCCACGGTGCCAAATTCGTCATGCGGCACCTATGTTTCCCGCCGATGCTCCGCCTCGCGACGCCACCCGAATCGAGTCTTCCGTGATCGCCCTGGCGCTCCTCGTCGTCCAGCAGACAACAGCTCCGGCATCGTCGAGCGCCTACTGGCAGCAGCAGGTGGCGTACCAGATCCAGGCCCGTCTGGATGAGCCGAACGGGGTGCTCGGTGGCACCGAGCAGATCCGTTACACCAACCGCTCGCCCGACACGCTCACCACCTTCTCGTTGCATCTGTACCTCAACGCCTTTCGGCCCGGCTCTCGCTGGGCCGACGCCGATTCGGCCGAGGGGCGCCGCCGTTTCAACGATCTGCGTGATCCCGACTTCGCCTTCAATCATGTCCGCAATGTCCGGATCATGGGCTCGCCGGTTCCGGCGACATACCCGTTTGCGCCGGACAGCACGGTCGTGCGCTTCGCGCTCCCCCGGCCGCTGCCCCCGGGCGAGTCCATGGACGTCGAGATGGGCTGGGACGCCCGGCCCTCGACGCTGCCCCGGCGGCAGGGTCGCCAGGGCCGCCGCTTCGATTTTGCGCAGTGGTATCCCAAGGTGGTGGTCTACGACCGCTACGGCTGGGAGGAGCATCCGCTCTATCCCGCCGGCGAGTTCTATGGCGAGTTTGGCTCGTTCATCGTCGATCTCGATGTGCCCCAGGACCAGGTCGTGGGCGCCACCGGTGTTCCGGTGTGCGGCGATCCCGGCTGGGCCGGAGCCAACCGGAATCGAGCGGAGCCGGTGGAATACCAGCGCGACTACTACGGGTCACGGACACCGGCTGCCGCCTGCGAGGGGGCCACGACCGGCCGGAAGAAGATCCGCTGGTACGCGGAGGACGTGCACCACTTTGCCCTCTCGCTCAACCCCGACTACAGCTACGAAGGTGGCCACTTCGGCGATGTCGCCATTCACGTGCTGTACCAACCCGGCGACGAGGGGACCTGGGGCGACGGTACCGCGGTCGAGCGGACCAAGACCGCGCTGACCTGGCTCGATAAGCTGTACGGCAAGTTCGCCTGGCCCCAGATCACCAACGTGCACCGGATCGAGGGCGGCGGGACCGAGTTTCCCATGATGATCATGAACGGATCGGCCGATCAGGGGCTGATCGTTCACGAGTTGGGCCACAACTACACCATGGGCATCCTGGCCAACAACGAGTGGCGTGAAGGCTGGCTCGACGAGGGATTTACCAGCTTCCAGACGAGCTGGTTCTGGGAGTCGCTGGGCCGGGGCGGAAGCTACGAGCAGACCGAAGCCAGCATGCTGACGCTCGACCTCGACGACTACTCGGAGCCCGCCAGCCTGGTGAGCGAGGCGTACCGTGACTTCACCTCCTACAATATTTCGATCTACAGCAGAGGCGAGCTGTTCTTTCACCAGCTCCGCTATATCGTGGGCGATGCGACGATGCACCGGATTCTCCAGACCTTCTACGAGCGCTGGAAGCTCAAGCACGTGGATGAGGCGGCATTCCGGGCCGTGGCCGAGGAGGTGTCGCACCAGGATCTGTCCACCTTCTTCGCGCAGGGGCTGCATACGACAGACTTGTACGACTATGCGGTGGGGAGAGTTGAGGTGTGGCGGCGGGGCAGCGGGGCAGCGGGGCGGTGGAGAACCCGAGTCGAGGTCGTGCGGAAAGGCGAAGGTCGAATTCCGGTCGAGGTCGCCGTCATTGCCCAGCGGGATACCGGGGTCACCCGCTCCGATGGATCGGCTGAGCGGGAGTGGGTCGAGGTCGAGACCTCGAGCAAGCCGAAGCGGGTGGTGCTGGACCCGCGGGTGCGGACCCACGACTGGAACATGCTCAACAATCAAAGGCGCGTGGGCGGGGTCCTGAGCAGAATCTTCGGGTCTGACCGTAAGGTGGAGACCTATTTCCACCCGTACTTCTCGACCCGGTCACGACGGGATCGTCTCACGGCCGGCTTCCACCCGACGGTCTGGTACAACGATGCCGGGGGCGTCACGATCGGGATTCGGTTACTGAATGATTATCTCGGCCGCTTCGAGCAGAATCAGACGCTGCTCACCCGGAGCACCGGCTGGGGAGCCAAGGACGGACCAGAGGATACCGACTTCTTCTTTCGACTGCGGAACCCGGTTGGTCTCAGGGCGCCCAACCTATCCCAGACATTCGATGCCTTCAACTTCGAGGGACGGTATGGCGCCGTGCTCAACCTCGAGCGGTCGCGCCGGACGCACCTGTCCTTCGGTCCGACCTGGACCGGCAGCGCAAGCCTGCAATGGGTGGCCACCGATGACTTCCGCTATCTGGATCGCGGCCTCTACGATGATGTCAGCACGGTGGAGGTGCAGCTCGGCAGTGGGGTGAAGAATCGGAGCGGGAGCTGGGCGCTGGGGCTCCGAGGCTCCGCCGGCGGTGGCCTGACGTACAACCGGAGCGGCCTGGTCGCGAGCGGCCGTCCGGATCTGGATCCCTTCTACTTTCGCGGCTTCGTGGAGGGCACGGCGCGTCGTTCGCTCGGTCGCACGCTGGGTCTCGGCCTGCGGGGATACCTCGGCGTGGCCAGTGGGGAGCACACGGCCGCCAAACAGCGGCAGATCTACTTCCAGGGTGCCGATCCGCTGGCGCAGCTCAACAATCCGTTCCTGCGCTCGAGGGGTGCACTGCTGGTGGGCGAAGACTTCCATTACCAGGTGCCAGGCGGTGCAGGAGTTCGCGGCGTAGACTCACGGGTCTCGGCCGCCGCGATCGCGGCACTCAACCTCGAGGTGGAACGAACCCTGGTGAGCCATCCGGATGCCCAGCTCTTCAACCGGGTCGCGCTCGCCGTGTTCACCGACGT
>JAXDMF010000026.1:0-5903 GCA_034666205.1 Gemmatimonadales bacterium | reverse complement strand
AAGAGCACCGTTCCCGCGACGAATAGCCAGCCGGCCCATTGTGGCAGTGTTCCGGGCCACCGTCCCACGGCCCAAGCCACGGCCAGGAGACCCAGCGCGTGATACATCTGGTACCGGGCGGCGGTCTCGAACACCGCCAAGTACTCCGGGCTCAGCCGGGCGCGCAACGCGTGCGCACCGAATGCACCGGCAGCCACCGATATCAGGCCGGACAGCGCGCCGATCGAGAAGAACAACCGGTCCATTGGTTCAGTGCGGAGTGAGATGCTGGGCTTCGAGCTCCTCGGGCGAGGCGCGCCGGTCGGCCCAGGCGGCCAGCGCCGCGACCAGCAGGACCAAGACGATAACACCGACCCCGACGGTCGTCATGTTGGGTGGAGGCGGCCCGTAGACGCTCGCGAAATAGGCGCCGAGAAGCACGACTGCGAGCACGGCGAGACGGCCCGCCCGAATTGGATGCCGCTTCGACCTCAGCCCCACGTACAGGGTCAGACCGAGGACAAAGATGAGGAGCTCCGTCACCATCGTGGCAACCGGATGATTCCAGAGCCCCAAGCCGAGCTTGGCAGAGTCGGTTCCCATGATCGGGAGATCGGGCAGGTGGACCAGCACATCGAGCGGATAGTGCGAGAAGGCCGCCAGCCCAACAATGACGGCCGCCTGCCAATGGCCAGTCGTGTCCCGGGTGGGCCAGGAGTAGTAGCACGCCGCCGCCACAACGCCCCAGGTGAGCGCGCCGACCAGGCTGTGGGAGATGGGGTAATCCCAGAATTCCAGCCGGGTGAATGGGGAGTTGTCGGGGACGATCCTGGCGTGCTCCCAGCCGAGGAGCACGAAGATTCCCCACAAGAGATCGAGCAGTTGAACGGCCACGAATAGCGTGCCGAGCGACAACTTCGGCTGGGCGCGCTTGAGGGCGAAGGCAACGCCGTAATGGCCTAGGAACATGGGGGGGAAGCGGGAAAGCGGGGAAGCGGGAAAGCGGGGAAGCACGGGTTGTGGATTATCATGACTGCTCCTTCTAGAGGAGATCTGAAATTTCCCATGCCGCTACTCTCTCGCGTTGACAAGTTGCCGAAGGTTTAGCTAATCGTCCAGAGTCCAATTTGAGGTTTATTCTCTCCCTGCTTCCCCGCCTCCCCGCTGCCCCGCCTCCCCGCCCAGCCATGCCCCACCATCGACCACCATGATCGCGCCCGTGATCCACTCTCCCGCAGGGCTCGCCAGATACGTCACCATCTGGCCGATGTCGTCGGGAGTTCCCCAACGGCCCAGCGGGATGGCGTCGGTCGCGTATTTCTCCATGCCGAACAGATCGGGCGCATCGCTGCCGGGCGGCGTAAAGGCTTTCTTGACTCCTTCGGTCGGAATCGGTCCGGGAGCCACGGCGTTGACGGTAATGCGGTCCCTGGCCCACTCCAGCGCGAGGGTGCGGGTGAGAGCATCCACGCCCGCCTTGGCGGCTGTAGCGTGGGCCATGAGCGGCCAGCCGCGATAGTGCAGCGTCATCGAGATCGAGACGATGCGTCCGGCGCCCTGCGCCTTCATGAGTGGATAGACTGCCTGGCAGCAGAAGAAGGTACCGTAGAGGTCGGTCTCGACCACGGCACGCCAGCCATTGGGAGAGAGCGTCGCGCTCGGGGCGTAGAAGTTACCGGCGGCGTTGTTGACCAGGATGTCGATCCTGCCGCGTTCGTTGCCCACGCGTTCCACCATGCGCGCGACCGACTCCGGCTCCCGCACGTTCACCTCGACCGCGCTCACCTGTGCGCCGCCGGCGCGAAGCTGCTCCGCCGCGGGTCCCAGGTGCTCGGGCTTCCGGCTGGCGATGGCCACGTGGGCTCCGGCCCCGGCCAGCGACGATGCTATGCCGAGACCAATACCGGTTCCCCCTCCGGTAATCAGCGCCACGTGTCCGGCGAGCAGGTCCGGCCGGAACACGCCGGCGCGCGGGGTCACGCGCCCTCGCTCCGAGCGGAAGCGCGCACGGCGAATGCCTCCAGGCGCAGGAGGAAGTCCGGGCCCTGGAGCGCCTGGAGCTGAGCCGCTCCCTCGGTGGAGAGGGCCTGCTCCAGGGCACCGACCTCAGGCGCGCGGCAGAGTCGCTTGATCGCACGGATACTGGAGTCCGCCGAGGACAGCAGCTCGGCCACGATGCGGAGAACACCATCGTCCAGGGTCGCGTCGTCGATCACCTCTTCCACCAGCCCGATAGAGAGGGCCGTCGCCGCATCGAGCGTCTGGTTGGTCATGAGCACGCGAAGCGCGCGGCCTACCCCGACCAGACGGGGGAGGGTGAAGGTGGAGCCGCCGTCCGGTACCAGTCCCATCCTGGCAAAGGCCGAGGTAAAGCTGGCGCTGGAACCGGCCAACCGCATATCGCAGGCGAGCATGAGATCGAAGCCGAAGCCTGCCGCCGTACCTTGCACCACGGCCAGCACCGGGATGGGGCAGCGCACGATCGCGATCACGGCAGACTGAAAGTCACTCAGGCCGTGCTGCAGGTCGGCAATGCTGGGTCCGCCCCGGAGGGAGCTGAGCCAGTGGAGGTCGAGCCCGGCGCAGAAGTGCCCGCCGACTCCGGAAAGGATGATGACCCGCGCCTCGCCGGCCTCCTCGACCTGCTCGATCTCCTGGGCCAGTCGCCGGGCCAGGTCGGGTGTGAGCGCGTTGCGCCGGGCCGGGCGGTTGAGCGCCAGCCTGTGGATGGGGCCACCGGATTGGGAGAGGAGCTCGTCGGACATACGAATCTCGTGCTCGGAGTGTGCCCGCCCTCGCTGCTTCCCCGCCGGCGGATTCAGGATAGTATTATACGACGAAGCTGGAGTTTCACACCCGCGGGTCCCCTGCCCGGTCCACAGCCTCGGCTTCAACCCGGCTCATTGCTACGTTCCGATCCCACGGCACCTGAATCCGCTGCCGCCGCCCGCCACCGGCGCGCGTTGGTGATCGACGATGAGCCGACTATCCGGTCCGCGGTGGTGCGCTATCTGCGTCGGCGCGGTTGGCAGGCCGATGAGGCGGAGGACGGAAAGGCAGCACTGAGAAAGCTGGGGGAGGCAGTACCGGGCGAATATGGAGTGGTCATCTCCGACATCCGAATGCCCGACTACTCCGGCGTACAGCTCCATGACTGGCTCGCCGAGAACCGTCCCGACCTCTTTGCGACGCTCATCATCACGACTGGCGACCTCAGTTGTCCCTCGTTGAGCGAGTTCGTGGCCCGGACGCCCCGCCCCTTGATCGAGAAACCGTTCGAGTTGTCGGTGTTGGCTCAGTTGATCGAGGCCGTGCTTCGAGGGCGCTGAGCCGGGCTCAGCCTTCGTTCTCTACCACTGCCATCCCCATAGCGTGGTATCCGTTGTCCACGTACACGACGCTGCCGGTGATGGCCCGGGCGAGCGGACTGCAGAGGAAAGCCGCCGTGCTCCCCACATCGGTCGCATCGATCGGCCGGGGTAGCGGCGAGTTGCTGGCGGTGTACTTGATCATGGTATCGACGAATCCGATCGCGCTCGCCGCCCGCGACGCCCAGGGTCCCGCCGAGATGGCGTTCACCCGGACACCCCAGCGCCGTCCTGCTTCGAACGCCAGGGTCCGGGTGTCGGCTTGGAGCGCAGCCTTGGCGGACGACATACCGCCGCCGTATCCGGGAATCACCCGCTCGCCAGCCATATAGGTCAGGGAAAGGAAGGCGCCGTTCGGGCGCATCAGCGGGGAGAGGTGCCGCACCAGCGAGATGTTGCTGTACGCGCTGACACTGATGGCGGAGAGATAGCCCCGCCGGGAGGTGTCGACCAGCGGCGATTTGACCTCGGGTCCATTCGCCAGGCTATGCACCACGATGTCGAGTCCGCCCTCGCCGAAATCGGTGCGAATCCGGTCGGTCATTCCCTGAATGCTGAAATCACCGACCTCTTTGTAGCGCTTGTTGTCGCGCACCTCGGGAGGAGCGTCGGCCAGGACATCGAACGCGGCATCCAGCGGGTAGATCCGCTCGAACTCGAGCTTGCGGCCGCCGGCCAGCCGCATCGACTCCTCCATCTTGCCGCGTTCGAGCAGCTTGGTGAAGATGCCCAGCGCCGGTGGCCAGCTCCCCAGACAGATGGAGGCTCCCGCCTCCGCCAATGTCTTGGCGATCGCGAATCCAAAGCCGCCGTCATCGGATACGCCCGCCACGAGGGCACGTTTGCCGGTCAGATCGATTGCGAGCATGCGGTAAGCTACTACTCCTCTCGCAGCACCTCCAGCGGTGCTCGCCGCACCACCTCCCTGCTGTTGCTGAGCCCGACGACAACCGTGAGTAGCACGATCGCTGCCGCGAGCGCACTCATGGGGAGGACTGGGAGCGAGAACGTGCTGTCGAACAGGAAACGGGCGACGGCCCAGCCGGCGACAGCCGCGAGCACGAAGGCCACGGCGGAGGCGAGCAGGCCAAGTGACAGATATTCGGCGAGCACCACGCGGAATACCTGTGCTCGCGTGGCGCCCAGCGTGCGCAGCAGGGCGCCCTCCCGCACCCGCTGAAACCGGCTGCTGGCGAGTGCGCCCACCAGGACCAGCGCGCCAACCATCAGGCTGAACAGCGCCATGAACCGGATGGCAAGCGCTACCCGGTCCACCAGCCGCTCCAGCGCCTCCTGCAGCATCGACAGATCCAGGGTCGAGACATTGGGGAACCGCTCGGCCAGCCTGCGCTGGAAGCTCCCCCGGTCGGCCGCACTCGCGACCCGGGTGAGGGTGACGAAGGTGCGTGGTGCGTCCTCCAGCGTCCCCGGTGCAAACACCACGAAAAAGTTCGGCTCGAAGCGGGCCCAATCCACCTCTCGCACGCTGGCCACTTTCGAAGTGACGGGGATGCCCTGCACGTCCCACACGATCTCGTCGCCAAGGCCGACGCGGAGCTCCCGGGCTACGTCCTGTTCGATCGAGATCAGGCCGGCACCATGATCGCCGGGCTGCCACCACTTCCCCTGGACCACTCGCTCGGAGGGAACCACCGACTCGCGGTAGGTGGATCGATACTCACGCCGGAACACCCAGGCGTTCGACCGACCGTCGCCGGTCTGGGATGTGTCGGCGAGAAGCTTGGCGACCGGCCGTCCGTTGACCGAGCTGATCCGCATCGGGACGATCGGAGTGGGGCCGATCAGCGGCAAGCCCGCTGCCTTCAGCTCTCGCTCGACGGCGCCGAGCTGGTCCGGCTGGATATCGAACAGAACCAGGTTCGGCCGGGCTGGGCCGCCGGTCAGCCTGAGCTGGCGCAGCAGGTTGTACTGCACCAGATACAGCGTTCCGAGCAGGAAGGCTCCGAAGCCGATCGCAAGCACCAGCGTGACGGTTTGATTGGCCGGCCGGTGCAGATTGGCCAGGCCCTGCCGCCAGACGTAGGGCCACCTCTCGGGGAGCCAGCGCCGCATCGCCTGGACCAGAGCCCACGACGCCGCCCACAGGAGGAGCAACGCAACACCGACCGCTCCGGCGAAGATTGCCCCTTGGCGCCAGCTCCCGACCTGAAGCCGGGCCAGCGCCACGGTGCTCGCGACGAGGGCGAGCGCGGCCACCAGCCGCCAGGGATCGCGCGGGGGACTCTCCGACTCGAACGGACGCCGCAACGCCGACAGCGGAGAGATCCGGCGCACGGCGAGGATCGGCAGGGCTGCGAAGACCACGCCCACCAGGACTCCAGTCCCGATGCCGATGGCCACGGCACCCCAGGAGACGGCCGGGATGACATCGACCGGGATGAATCCGGCGAGCAGCCGGGGCAGGAGACGCTGGAGACCGACCCCCGTCAGCGCTCCTGCCACGCTTCCCACCAACGCCATCGTTCCGGCCTCGACCAGGTAGATCATGAATACCTGGCCTGCGGTGGTTCCCAGACACCGCAGGACCGCAATGGT
>JAXDMF010000025.1:0-10566 GCA_034666205.1 Gemmatimonadales bacterium | reverse complement strand
TTGCGTGCCTCTGCCGACGGTGTGCCGTCGGTTGACAGTGACCGCTTCGAGGTCCAGCACGACTAGGACTTCATGGCCGCGCCTGCGGCTCGCTCCGCTATTGCTCGCGGTGCAGCTGGGGCTTGCCGGTTGCGGTGGCAGCGATCTCCTCCTCCCCAGCGCAGGACAACCTGCCAAAATCTCAGTCGTCAGCGGTGACGGTCAGACCGGCACCGTGGGCCAGCCGCTCGGCGAGCCCATCGTCGTGGCCGTGACCGACCCGGAAAACCGGCCGGTCGAGGGGATCGAGGTTGCCTTTGTGGTGCCGGCCGGAGCCACCATCGCTCCCAACGACACGGTCGTGACCGGTACGGATGGAAGGGCCACCGTCACCTACACCCTCAGTACATCCTCGGGCAATCAAGTCGTCGAGGCGCGGGCCCAGCCCGTCGTTGCTTCGTCCTCCCTCACCACCACGTTCACGGCCACGGCCCTGTCCGAACCCGCCGCGGCATTGGCACTGGCCGGTGGCGACGGCCAACGGGGCGAGGTGTCCACTGCGCTCGCCGATTCGCTGGCGGTGCGGGCGGTGGATCAATTCGGCAATGGGGTGGCCGGTGTGGCGGTGGTTTGGGAGGCAGTCGGCGGCTCGGTGAGCGCGGGCTCGGTGACGACCGGCGCCGATGGGCGATCGGCTGTGCAGCGTACCCTCGGCGACCAGCCAGGGAGTTACGGCACGACAGCGACTGCCTCGGGGTTGGCTGGCTCGCCGGTCTCGTTCACCGCGACCGCGATCGCGGCGCCGAGCCCCGCGCTCGTGCTGGTGACCCAGCCGTCACCAGCCGCATCGGCCGGCGTTCCGTTTGCCCAGCAACCCACGCTTCAGCTCCAGGATCCGTCCGGCGCCCCACTCAGCCGGGCGGATGTGCGGGTGACCGCCGGCATCGTCAACGGCGGGGGATCGCTCGGCGGCGGCACCAGCGCGCGGAGCGATGCCAACGGCCGGGTGCAATTCGAGGATCTTTCCATCCGCGGCGAGCCGGGCACTCGGACGCTCATCTTTGCAGCGGAGGGTTTCTCCCCGGCCACATCGAGCTCGATCGTCGTTGCAGCGGGGCCGCCCTCGCCCGACCGGAGCTCTGCCACAGTCCCCAACGGCACCGCCGGCACCGCGACCTCAATCTCGATCCAACTTCAGGATGAGTTCGGTACTCCAGTGGTGGGAGCGGCAGGTTCCATTGCGGTGGCGGTGACTGGTGCCAATGAAGTCTCCAGCGTGCCGGTCACCGATCAGGGCAACGGCTCCTACTCCGCGTCGTATACCCCGACCCATACTGGCCTCGATGTGGTGGACGTGGTGGTCAGCGGGACCCGGCTACACGAGAGCCCGTTCGCCAGCTTCGTGGTGCCTGGCGCCGCCAGCCCGGCCACGACCACCGCGCAGATCACCCGCAGCGGATTCATCTTTGTCACTGTGGACATTGTGGTCACGACCCGCGATGCGCAGGGCAATCTGGTGGGCAAGGGCGGGGATCTCGTCGAGGTCCAACTCAACGGATCCAATCTCGGACCGCTCCAGGACAATGGAGACGGGACCTACTCGGACAGCTTTGGCACCTTCGGGCCGGTGGACAGTGTGGGCATCACGCTTAACGGACAGCCCATCGCCGGCAGTCCGTTTAACCCGTAGCGGACAGCGTTGACCCCTCTCCGCGCGACGGCTATCTTGCTCCCCCGCCCGCCCTGGTGGTGAAACTGGTAGACACGCTATCTTGAGGGGGTAGTGCCGAAAGGCGTCGCGGTTCGAATCCGCGCCAGGGCATTTCCGACGTCGCCGCCACTGTAGCTCAGGGGTAGAGCTCTCGATTCGTAATCGAGCGGTCGTCGGTTCGAATCCGACCAGTGGCTCTCCACAATATGCGCTGCATTCACGAGTTCGCCCGCGCTGGTCGGCGGGCGTTGTCACTTATGGCACTCCCGATTCCCCTTCTCTGGAGGGTGTGATGCAGAACCGTCTGCGGATTGTGGCAGGACTGTTCGCTCTGTCGGCCGTCGTGCTGGGTTGCGAGAGAAAAGATACCGACGAAAAAAGCGAAGAGAGCGGCAAGGCGATGGCGAACTCTGCTCCCGCCGATACCAAGGCGGCCGAGACCGAAATTCGCAAGGGCGATGAAGACTTCTTCGGCGCCGTGAAGTCAAAGGACGCGAACGCAATTGCTGCGCTGTATTCCAATGACGCCGTATCGATGCCCGCGAATTCACCGCCTCTCGGGGGACACGACGCGATACTGAAGTACAACCAGGATTTCCTGAAAGTCCCGCACCTGGCCATGACCGGGGAGTCAGAAACGATCAGGTTTTCTGATGACGGCACGATGGCCTACGACGCCGGAAAGTATTCAGTGTCTTATGTTGACGCGAAAGGCCACACCGTCAAAGACGAAGGGAAGTTCCTGAACGTGCTGAAGAAAGTCGATGGGAAGTGGAAAATCATGGTCGACGCGTTCAGCAGCAACCTCGCGCCGCCAAAATAATCGGCGAAGCGCGCCTGTTGTTACTCGGCGTGTGAGGACCAGCGGGTTCCGCGGCAGTGGCCGCAGGCGACCGGTATGGTGTTAGCCTCCACCTGTCCTGCCTTGGGATAGGTCACGGTGAAACTGAATCCGCAGCCGAGGCATCGAAGCATGACGGTCACCGGGCTCTCCTGAGTAAGGCACCAGAGAGAGCATTCACTTCCTGCCCCAAAGCCGCAGTGCGCCCGGCCACAGCTCGGGGCGGGCCGACATCACACCTGCTCTCGACGAGGCTGCTTACCGTCCGGTTGTCAGGAGTGAGCGGAGAGGGTGATTCCGGTAGAGTGGCTGGAGGGAGAGGTACCGGACCATCGTCCGGGTCCCGGGAACGAGAAGCTCGTAGTGGTCGAGCAGCGTCAGGGCGTTGCTCGCCGAATCGTGGGCGGCCGCGGTAGTCTCGAGGAAATTGATGGCGAACGCGATCGCCTCGGCCTGGTGCTCCGACTCGTCGCCATAGCCGTAGCGCTTGGGGTCGCGGATCGGCGTCACGCCCTGCCACAGCATCGCCAGCTGCCCCGGCGCCCGAGCCTGCCACCGGTGTCCCAGCTCATGGGCCATGGCGTGGCGAAGTTGTGCCTTGCCACTCATACGTCCCGGGTCGAGGGCGAGCGAGTCTCGCGATGCGATGTACTCACCCAGGCGGCCAGCCATACGCCCGCGCCGTCCGATCAAGCCGACTGGGGCACGGGGCCGGCCGAACAGCGCGTAGAGGGAGTCGGCAAAGGCGCTGCTCGCGATCTGCCGCGCCGTGCCCCATACGGCAGTCGAGTCGGCGCCATTCACCAGAGGCTGATCGTCCATCCACTCGGTGGGGCCCAGACTATCGAGCCACTCCGGGTGTGTCGCAAGATCGAGGAGGGCGCCCGGCGTGTCGGTCTCGAATACGCCCGCATCGATGCGAAAGACGTAGATGGGCTGGCCGCTGCCCTCTTCCATATAAGCAAGCGAGACGGTGTACGGACGCCACTCGTGTCCCCCTCTCTGCCGGACCGGCCCGACCAGGGGGAACCTGCTGACTGTGCCGTCCGCCGACCGGAAAACCAGTCCGCTATCCGCAAGGGTGACGCGGCCCCGTACCGGGGGAAGTCCACGAGCCGAGAGATAGCCGGGGATGACAGCGTCAGTTGCCAGGCGGGAGTGGTGGGAGTGGGCGGCGGACTCCCTGGACTTGGTCCGCAAGGTGTCGAAGGAGACCGCACCCGCGGTTGGCGCATAGCCCTCCGTCCGTGCGCCCGCCGGCCCTAGGGTAAAGACAGCGGCCGCCGCAAGGACAACTGCGACAGCCGGGCTCAGGCTGGAGGTGGCGCTCGACTTCAACGCCGCGCGAAGCTCCCCGGATCGGCCGAGGACGGCAGAACCTCTACGTCGCCGGCCGGATTGTGCCACGTGGTCTCGACCAGGATGCCCGTGAGCGCCACGATGAGAAGCACCATCGCGGCGAGGATCGCCATGGCGGTCCGACCGAAATCGGCGGCCGAATTGGGGACGACCTGGGTGGCGGGAATTGCGCTGGGTTCGAGAGACACGGTGTTCTTTCCGCTAGCTGAGGTTGAGGGTTGCATTAGCTGGGGATCCGCAGCCGCTTGCCGGCGCGCAGCGTGTACTCGGTGGAAATGGCGTTGACTCGACGCAAGGCACGGAGGGAGACGCGGTACCGGCGGGCGATCCCGATCAGGGTCTCACCCGAGCGCACGCGATGGGTGGCGACCCGGGCCGAGTGCCGCCCGAACGCAGACCCGGTAACCGCACGGATGGCCAGCGCCGACGGAATCGCGACGACCGGAATGGTCAGCCGCGAGCCGGCCTTCAGTTGGGATCCCCTGATCTTCGGATTGGCCGCGCGGATCTCGCTCACGGGCAGGTGGTAACTGGCCGCGATCCTGGTCAGTCGCTCCCCACCATGCACCACGTGACTCATGAAGTGCACCCGGGCCTTGGGCGACAACTTCGCGTAACCATCAGCCACCATCGATTCGGTTCCGGACGGCAGCCGGATGACAGAGGTGGAGCGGGGCGGGGTAGCGAACCGGAGATACTGGGGGTTGAGCTCCCGGATCTCGGCCGCGCTCACGTCCGCCAGTCGTGCCACAATGTCGAGCCCGGTGGCTGAGGTGACCACGATCGAGTCGTAGGCGAAGGGAGCCGCCACCGGAAGGTCGATGCCGAATCGCCCGGGCTGCTTGGCCACCACTGCTGCGGCGATCAGCTTGGGGACGTAGTCCTGGGTCTCGGCCCTCAGCAGATCGGTTCCCGCCAGCCGGAAGAACGCCGCGTCGCTGGTGATGTCGGTGTTGTCTACCGCCGGCTCCGGATCGAGCGCATCGGCCTCGAGCGTAGAGTCCTCGGCGGTCCGGACGGAGTCGGGGACGTCGGTCTGAATCAGGGTGTCGGGCTCCATCAGCGTATCTGCCGGAGCAACCCACTCGAGCTTGCCCAGACCACGCGAGACCTTGCCGGCCCCTGCGTTGTAGGCGGCAGCCGCTAGGTACAGCGAGCCGAATCGGTCGCGCAGATGGTGCAGGTGCCGGGCCGCGGCATCGGTGGCCTTCACCGGATCGCGACGCTCATCAACCCAGGTGTCGATCCTGAGCCCGTAGCCCCGCCCCGTGCCCTTCATGAACTGCCACATGCCGACTGCGTAGGACCGGCTGACCGCATCGTTCGAATAACCGCTCTCGATCAGCGCGAGGTAGCCCAAGTCTCCCGGCAAGCCCTCCGCCTCGAAGACCCGGCGGATCATCGGCTCGTAGCGTGCGCCACGGGTCAGAAAGACCGTCATGCCGGCGCGGGACGGGCCCTGGAAATAGTTGAGGTAGTACTGGACTCGCGGATGGTCCGCGAAGGTGCGCACATCGATGTCCCAGCTGATTTTCTCGCCGTCGAACGCCGGAACTACCCGCGAATCAGGAGCGGCATCGGCGAGATCGTTGACGGCAGCATCCGCGGTCGCGTCCTGTCGTGGGCCAGGAGAGTCCGACGGGGGGAAGCCCGGAATCGCGGAGACTGGTGCTATGCCATTGGGGGCTGGCGGAATTGCGCGCGAACACGCGGCAATGGCCAGCAGGTTGGTCCAGAGGATCAGCCGCTTCATGCCTGCCAGTGATTAAGTGCGGAAAAGTGAATAGGAGTCCGCTTGCTGTTTTGCACAAAACGGGCCGCGACCTGCAGGATGCCTGATGTGTTGGACGACAAGGACTTACGTTCACGATTCGGGGGGAGGACCCCGCTGTGACTCCGGCAAAAATCAAGCGCTGACGGCAAAACGCAGCGCGTTGCATTAGCGGCCCGCGCCTGCCGCGGTTACTTTCCGCCGCCGATGACCCCGCCCATTCGCCACGATCCGTACGCTTCGCTTCGCATCGGTAACTTTCGTTGGTTCATCAGCAGTCTCCTGGCGATGACCGTGGCCACCCAGATCCAGGCGGTCGTGGTCGCCTGGCAGATCTACGAGCTCACTCACGATCCGCTGTCGCTTGGGCTCATCGGCCTGGCGGAGGCCGTCCCGTTCATCGGGCTCGCCCTGTTCGCGGGGCATGTGGCGGACCGGGCGAGCCGCCTGCGGATCTCACTGATGTCCCTGGCGGCGCTCCTCCTCTGCTCGCTGGCACTCCTGTCGTTCACGCTCCGGCCCGGCATCATCGCCGTGGGCCGAGTCTGGCCGATCTACGCGGTCATCTTCATCAGCGGCGTGGCCCGGAGCTTTCTCCAGCCAGCCCGCTCTGCTCTGGGCGCTGAACTGGTTCCGCGGGCGCTCTATCCCAACGCCGTCACCTGGCGCAGCTCGACCTGGCAGCTGGCCGAGGTGGTCGGTCCGGCCATCGGCGGCCTGGTCTATGGCTTCGGCAGCGCACGGGCCGCGTACGGCCTGGATGCCGCACTCATGATGGTAGGGGTCGCCTCGCTCGCGAGGATTCGGCAGCCGTCTCGGGCCGGCCCGCCCTCCAGTGAATCCTTCGCCGAGAGCCTGGCGACTGGCATCCGCTTCGTTCGCAGCCAGCCCGTGATCCTGGGAGCGTTGACGCTGGATCTGTTCTCGGTCCTGTTCGGTGGTGCGGTGGCGCTGCTGCCGGTGTTTGCGGCGGAGATTCTTTTCGTGGGCCCGGAGGGGCTCGGTATCCTGCGGGCGGCGCCCGCGGTTGGAGCGGTGCTGATCTCACTGGCGATGGCTCACCGGCCCCCGCTTCGGCGGGCTGGCCGGACACTGCTGGTCAGTGTGGCGCTGTTCGGCCTCTCGATGATCGGCTTCGGGCTGTCACGCAACTTCCTGCTGTCGATCGCGCTGCTGGCCGTGAGCGGTATGGCCGACACCGTCAGCGTGGTGGTGCGATCCACCTTGCTTCAGGTGCTGACGCCCGATCATCTGCTGGGACGGGTTGCCGCGGTGAACGCGATCTTCATCGGCAGCTCGAACGAGATCGGCGCCTTTGAATCGGGAACGGCGGCCAAACTTCTCGGCACGGTGCCATCGGTGGTTCTCGGCGGGCTCGCCACGCTCGGAGTCGTCGCGACGACGGCGGTCAAGGTGCCGGAGCTGAGACGCCTGCGCGAGATTCGTTAGCGTGAGTACACCATCTCCCCAGCGAGTCAGCGGCCGGCTCGCCGGATTGGTCTGGGTCACACTCTGTGGCATCTGGGGCTCCACCTGGCTGGCCATCAAGCTCGGCCTTCGCGACCTTCCGCCGATCACCTTTGCCGGGATCCGTTTCGCCCTGGCTGGTGCGGTGCTGTTCGCCATCATCTGGCTTAGCCACGCGAGCCTTCCCCGGTCCAGGCGCGAGTGGGTCCTGCTCGGGTACACCGGCCTTCTCAGTATCACGGTGAACTACGCACTCGTCTTCTGGGGGGAGCAGTACATATCGTCGGGACTGGCCGCACTCCTGAGCGCAACGGTGCCGCTATTCGGCCTGCCCCTGGCCCACCGCTATCTCCAGAGCGAGCCCCTCACCCGGTGGAAAGCAGTCGGCGTGGTGCTGGGCATACTGGGCGTCGCCATCGTCTTCTCCGGCGAGCTCGGCATCGGTGGCCCCATCGCGCTCTGGGCCAGCGTCGGGATCATCATTGCCGCGCTCGCCACGGCCCACGCGGGCGTGCTGGTAAAGGCGGGTGGAACCCACATCGAGCCCTCTGTGCTCGCCGGGGTCCAGATGGTCGGTGGGTGTGTCCCGCTCCTCGTCGCCGGCGTTGCGCTGGAGGGGAGCCCGCTCCATTTCCACTGGACGCCCCTCGCGCTCGCCTGTCTTGCCTATCTCACCATCGTGGGGTCGGTGATCGCATTCCTGATGTACTACTGGCTCATCCGGCACACCGACGTGAGCCGGGTGCTGATGATCCCGTTGGTGACCCCGTTGGTGGCCGTGTTGTTCGGGGTGCTGTTCGCGGGAGAAACCATCGGGTGGCACACCGCGATCGGAGGAGTGGCGATCATCGGCGGTGTTGCGCTGACTATGCAGCGGACTCGCGGGCGGGCCGACTCTTCCGCGGCTGGTCCTTGATCTTCTGGCGGGTGGCCTCGGTGGCCCCATATCTTCGGTGGCCCCATATCTATAGAAGGGACGGTGGGCCCGACGTACGCCGAATGAGTTACGGGTCTTCTTCGGGGAAGGAAAAAGGGGCCGACAAGAACTCGGCCCACATCAAGCGGATACTACCCAAATCGTATCATTCATCGCGCTGCTTCTTGTAGAGCCAGTACTCGGGACCTGCGAGGCCTTCCGGCCAATCATCTTGGTGGAGATCCCCCCGCCAAGCCTCTGACTCGGCCTGCTCCCCATCGTCCGGCGTGTCCCATGGGAGATCTCCCCCTGTTTCCCACGGTAGCCCATCCTGTTGGCCCATAGAGTCCTCCGTTGCGGCGCGGCGCCGCACCATGCGGTACCCATCCACGAAATGCCCTGCTGGGGACCCGTGTTTCAGCCCCCTCGGGCCAGGGTCGCAAGTCGCGGGCCCGTCCGACTTAGGGTGCTCCAAACTGGCACAGAATCGCTGGCGGGAAGGCGGATCACCCTTCCCACCGCCTGGTAGGGCGGCTACAATTCCGCCTCGCTGGCATTCGGGACGTAGCGCAGTCCGGTAGCGCACTGCAATGGGGTTGCAGGGGTCGCGGGTTCAAATCCCGCCGTCCCGACTCGGTGGGGCTGTCCTTTTAGTCGCTCATCATTCGGAGTCAATCTGAATCGCCTGATCATCCCGCTGATGGCTGCCGGCCTCATAGCCTGCAGCCGCTCGGCTGACCGTGAGAGCGCACCCGGAAAAGACGGGTTCAGTGCCTCGCTCGGCGTGGATACGGCCACGATGACCAAGACACCATCGGGCCTGCGCTACCAGGAGATGACTCCCGGGCAGGGCAAAGTGGCCGCGGCGGGACACAAGGTGTCAGTGCATTACACCGGCTGGCTACCGAACGGGGAGAAGTTCGATAGCAGCCGCGACCGCAATCAGCCATTCAGTTTCACCCTCGGCGCCGGCGAGGTGATCGCCGGATGGGACGAGGGCGTCGCCGGCATGAAGGTCGGTGGCCGCCGCAAGCTCGTGGTGCCTCCGGATCTCGCTTACGGCACCGCCGGTGCCCCGCCCGATATCCCACCCGGAGCGACGCTGGTCTTCGACGTCGAGCTGCTCGACGTGCGCTGAGCACTGGGGTGAGGACTACCGTGTCCTCATTCAGTTCGCTGCAGCTAGGCGCCCCGGCAGATCCGGGCGCCTTTTGTTTTAGGGGCTGGTTTCCGGGTGGCGGAGAATGATCTCGAGTGGTACGGCCCGAGCTTCCACCGAGGCCGTGACCTCATCCGGCGCGCTGACGACTTCCCACGCCCCGGGCAGAAGGAACTCGGCGGGGAGAACGGTCAGGGCGTACCGGCTCGGCCGCCTTACCCGAAGCAGGAACTCACCGCTCGAGTTGGTGAAGACCATCTCACCGCCGAAGTCGAGTGCCGCTCCTTCGACGGGATCCCCCGCCGTATCCCGGACCTTGCCACGAATTACGTACTGGGACATGCGCCCGCCGATTTGCTGCGGCTGCGCGCCACCAAAGGAGCCCATGTACAGGAAGGTGCTTCCGGAGGCCGAGTAATCGACGGCGCCGTCCGGCCGCACGTAGGTCCCCAGGCTGGTCGAGTAGTTGCCGAGCTGAAGTCTGGCGGTCAGGTTCAAGGCGCTCCGGAACGGGTTCAACGGTTTGAAGGGCTGGTGCACGATCTGGTAGTCGATTCCGAACTCACCGATGGATGTGATCAGGCTCGCACCGAACAAGACGGTGGGCCGGCGATCATGAATGGAGATCTGTTGGCTGAGTCCTACTCGCGGGGAGATGCGCCACCGCAAGTTCGCCAGTGGTGTGGTCATGCTGGGCAGATTCTCCGGCCGGCTCTGGAGCACGAAGACTTCGGCGTCCAGCCAGCGGGTCAACTCCCGCCCGACGGCAAAGTACGAGCTCAGATTGGTGGTTCCTTGGGAGCGGGAGTCATACAGTCCCGCTGACAGCCGGATCTCCCGCCACCGTCCTCCCGCGAACACCGTGTTGCCGGTGGCGCGCACCGGGACCAGCGCGTCGCTGGAGTCCTGCACGAAGTTCTGCCGGCCCACTCCCACCGAGAACTGGGGACCCAGCTCGTACGTGATCGTGACGTTCTCCCGATCGACTTCGGCCTGGTTTGGCGTGGGTACGGCAGCTCGCCGGAAGCGGTCGGGGTTCCACGCGTATGAGGCCTTCACGTCCAGCGGTCCCCGGCGGAGCGACAGGCTGGAGGCACCGTACGGTCGCCCGGATCCCACACCAGCCGCGAAGCCGGCGGTGATATCGGGAATCGGCTGCCACTGCAACCCCGGTAGCACGGTCTGCCTGTCGGCGACGATGATGCTGGCTGTGACCCGTACCGTCGGCGCCGCCCGGTGCTGGAAGAAAATCGCACCCATCGGTTTTTCGATGTTGGTGGGCTGAAACGATGGCGCTCCCATGCCGGCGGAGCTGGCCCCACCGAATCCAAGGTACGACGTGCGGTCATTGCCTCCGGCGTAG
>JAXDMF010000024.1:0-3046 GCA_034666205.1 Gemmatimonadales bacterium | reverse complement strand
CGGTTTGGTGGTGAAGAACGGCTCGAAGATCCGCTCCTGCACCCCTGGATCCATACCGCAGCCATTGTCGCTCACCGCCAGCAACACATAACGTCCCAGCGGGATGTCCACCCCCTCGTGACGCTGGGCGTAGACCTCGTCCCAGACGGCGAGGGCCGTCTCGATCGAGACCCTCCCATGCCCGGTCATCGCATCGCGAGCATTGAGTACCAGGTTGATGAGCACCTGCTCGAGCTGGCCACGATCGGCGCGAATCTCCCCTGCGTCAGGGGAAAGCCGCAGCTCCAGAAGTTTGTCCTCGCCGAGCGAGCGACGCAGCATCTTCTCCATGTCGGACACGACAGCATTGATCTGGACCATTTGCGGGCGGAGGACCTGCTGGCGGGTAAATGCCAGCAGCTGACGGGTGACATCGGCCGCCCGGGTGCCGGCCTTGATGACTTCCTCCACGTCCGCCTTGCGAGGGTCGTCCGGCTCCAGACTTCGGAGCACGAACTCGCTGAAGCCGATGACGCCCGTCATCATGTTGTTGACCTCGTGGGCTACTCCTCCGGCCAGCTTCCCCGCCGCCTGCATGCGCTCCGCCCGCCGGAGCTGCTCCTCCACCCGCTTCCGCTCGGTGACGTCGCGATAAATGCCGCGCACGGCGGAGGGAACGCCATCCCTGAAGGTGCAGCTCAGGTTCCCCTCGACCGTGATTGGAGCGCCGGTCTTGGGCATGAAGACCAGCTCCACGTGATCGAGGCGTTCGCCCCGGAGCACGCGATCGACGACCTCGGTGTAATACCCGCGGCTGTCGGGATGCACGATGTCGAGGAGCTGCATCTGATCGATCTCGTCGTCGCCGTACCCGGTGCCCTGTTGCCAGGCCTTGTTCACGTAGAGGAGTGGGCCGTCGGGCGCCGTCATGCATACCAGATCGGTCGCGTTGTCAAAGAGGTCGCGATAGCGCTCCTCACTCTCTCGCAGCGCCAGGTCGGCCCGCTTGCGCTCGCTCACGTCCCGGGCGTTGAGCACGATGCCCCGGATCGTGGCGTCGGTGAGGAGATTGCTACCCACCGCCTCGAGCCAGACCACCGAGCCGTTCGGCCGCCGTAGGCTGAACTCGATGGGGCCGGCCACGCTGGACTTGCCGTTGGAGTGAAGCAGTCCCCGCACCTGCTCCACGTGGTTGCTGTCGAGGTACCCCAGCAGACTGGTGCCCACGAGGTCGGCGGGCGAATACCCGACGATGCGCTCGGCCGAGTCGCTGGCGTAGGTGATCGTGCCATCGGGGGCGAGGACGGTCACCAGATCGGATGAGTTCTGCACCAGCGAGCGGAATCGCCGCTCGCTCGCCGCCAGGGCCGATTCCGCCTGGATCTTTTCGGCGTGGGCGCGCTCCCGCTGCAGCGCGGCCTCGATGGCCGGACCGATCCGGGCCAGATTACTCTTGAGCAGGTAGTCGGTGGCCCCGGCCTTCATGCATCCGACGGCTGTCTCCTCGTTCACCGAGCCGGTAACGATCAGGAAGGGGATGCTCGGCGCCCGTTCCCTGGCCAGGGAGAGTGCGGTCATGCCATCGAAGCGGGGGAGGGTGTAGTCGGAGAGGATCAGATCGGGGCGGAATTGGTCGAGCTCGTCGAGAAATGCTTCCCGGCTATCGACCCTGCGGGACATGAACGGAATGCTGGCCCGCTCGAGCTCGTACTCCATGAGCTCGGCGTCCATTGGCACATCTTCGAGAATCAGGATTCGGAGCGGTTTTTCAGCCATGCAGACCCATCAGGTAGGTGGCGACCGCCCTGCCGGTCAACCCCGCACAACCCTATTATTGAGATGAATTCTGTAGACTGAAGTGTCGCCCAAGCGGCGGGTAAGTCAAGCGGTACTCCAGCAATACGCGCTTTCTACACGTCTGTGACCTGCCTCACAGCCGATTGTTTCTACCCAAACTCATGTTGGATGGTCTCCGTCCACAGCCTAGCACTACTCGGGAGTTTTCATGCCGACTGAACGGTCGACCAGCAATGGTCGCAAGTCAAAGCGGCGGTCGGGGGCTCGTGTTGCGCCTACGCCGTCCGACGCGCTCGATACCGATCAACTGCTGGTAGTCCTCACGGCGATCCGCAAGGGTGATTTCTCCGTCAAAATGCCCATGTCGCGGGTCGGGGTTGCCGGAAAAATCTCCGACACCCTCAACGACATCATCGACCTCAATCGGGAGACCTCACGGGAGTTCGAGCGGGTAAGCCAGGCAGTCGGCAAAGAGGGCAAGATCACCCAGCGGGCGCACCTTCACGGGGCCGCCGGTGCGTGGGCGGCGTCGATCACTTCCATCAATACCTTGATCGGAGACCTGGTCCAGCCGACCAGCGAGGTGGCTCGCGTGATCGGGGCGGTGGCCAAGGGCGACCTCTCCCAGACGATGTCGCTCGAGATCGAAGGCCGGCCGCTGATGGGAGAGTTCCTCCGGATCGGCAAGACGGTAAACGCCATGGTGGACCAGCTCAGCTCGTTTGCCTCCGAGGTGACCCGCGTGGCCCGCGAAGTGGGCACCGAAGGCAAGCTCGGCGGTCAGGCCCGGGTAAAGGGCGTTGGCGGTACCTGGAAGGACCTCACCGACAACGTGAACTCGATGGCCGGGAACCTGACGGCCCAGGTCCGCAACATCGCCCAGGTGACCACGGCGGTGGCCAACGGCGACCTGTCGAAGAAGATCACCGTGGATGTGAAGGGCGAGATCCTGGAGCTCAAGAACACCATCAACACGATGGTGGACCAGCTCAACTCCTTTGCCTCCGAGGTGACCCGCGTGGCCCGCGAGGTGGGTACCGAAGGGAAGCTGGGTGGTCAGGCGCAGGTGAAGGGCGTGGGCGGCACCTGGAAGGACCTCACCGATAGCGTCAACAGCATGGCCGGCAACCTCACCGGCCAGGTGCGCAACATCGCCGACGTCACGACGGCCGTGGCCAACGGAGACCTGTCCAAGAAGATCACCGTGAATGTGAGCGGCGAAATCCTGCAGCTCAAGGAGACCATCAACACGATGGTCGACCAGCTCAAC
>JAXDMF010000023.1:0-6074 GCA_034666205.1 Gemmatimonadales bacterium | reverse complement strand
TGGAGCAGGGAAAGGCCGGAGAGGGTCATGGAGTTGCCGGCGTAGTCGAGGAGGTATCGCCGCGATGACGGCTCGCCCCGAAGTGCCGCGAGCCGAAAGCGATCGCTCCGGGCGAGCTCCGAGGCGAGTGCTCTCAGCCGGGCGGCCACTGTCCGGCTCTCTCCATCGAGGTCGGCAGCTATCACCGACACCAGCGACCGGATTCTGCCCTCATACTCACTGGTCAAACGCCGCTCCATCTCGCTCCGGACACCGTAGGCCAGAGCTCCCAGCGGCACCAGCACGGCCAGGACCAGCGCGAAAAAGAGCCGAGTGCGAAAGCTCACCGTGAGCCCCTCGATCTCTCTTCCTTGCCGATCACCTTGATGCCGCCATCCCAGTCGATGGAGAGCGGGGGAGCGCCCCGGCGCACGATCGCCCGAGCCCGGGTGTCGATCAGCGGCTCCAGCCATCCGCCGGTGGGCAAGGCGGCCGACGCGTGACATGGCGCGGCGACATTACGGGGCAAGAACACGATGTAGCCCCGCTCCCGACCTTGCCGGAGCGCGGCAGCAAAGTCGATTTCGCCGAGGCCCGCAGCTCTCAACTGGGTGTTTCCCGATAGGGCGACAATCCGCTCCGCCAGTGCCCTGGCGATCTCATCCGTTCGGGAGTAGACGAGGCGTGGTGACGTGGGCAGGGTCACCCCTATCGGCACATCCGGCCTGCAGGATTGAGAGCCGCTCCACCAGAAGGGCGGCTGCGCCGGACGCGCCTCTGCCTGGACCACATCACTGGCCAGCGAGCGACGTAGGGAGTCCGCCCCGGGTATCCCGCTGATCGGTTGAGTGCCGGCGAACTGCAGCAAGGCGTATGTGCGGCTCCAGGGCAGCGGCGAGGTCACGAATTCCGGCCGGCTGGCGACGTATTCGGCGACGGCCGGGTCACGAGTGACGACGAGATCAACGCCGCGGTCGAGCGCGTCCCGCGGATCGCCGCCCGGGCTCAGCTCGAAGTCAACGGGGGGATCGTTCGGAACGACCACCCGTCCCGAGGGGTCGTGCACAGCAGTAAAGCGGTGGTCCACGGAGAGGAGCGGATCGGCAAAGAGACGGGGGGCGCTGTCCCGGCTCGCTCGCAGGGTAACCCGCAGTGTGCCGTCGTCCAGGGCAACCGCAGAGTCGATTCCCAGCGCTTGGACGCCGGACTCACGAGCCTTCCAGCTCGATGCAACAGCTCCAGCCGTTATCGGTGGGTGGTCCGCGAGCTGACCGGGCTTGGGAAAGGTGAAGGTCCAGGTGCGGCCGGTGCTGTCGCTGCTCCAACTAACCGCAATACCGGGACGGATCTCCCCCCGACAGTCGACCCGAACCAGGGTCTCGAAGAGCTGGCGGTAGAGCAGTCGCTCGCTGTCGTTCGCGGGGGTAGATACTCGCGCCCAATCCACCGGATCCGTCAAAGCGACGGTGAAGGTATCGAGGGAGGCAGCCGAGTCCCCGGATAGACGGCATTCGTCTCGTCGGTCGGGGGCGACCGGAGGTGGGGGCGCCGGCCTCGAGCTACAAGCCGCTAGCAGAAAGAGGAGAACGATGCCGCATGGTGCGGCCGCCGCTAGGGCTCCGCGACCACGAATGGGCTGCCCCCGAGCTTGGCCTTGATCTTCGGTACTGCGGCCAGTGCCTCTGCCCGGCTCGCGTAGTTGCCCACCCGCACTTTATACAGTCCAGCATCCGGGACGGTCACTGCCGCGAGCCCGCGTGCGTTGAGTTTCCTGGCAATGGCGTCTGCCGCCGCCGCAGTGCGCACCGCGGTGACCTGAACCCGGAAGCGCCCGCCCGATGGCAATGTCGGGGCAGGCCGTGCCGTTGGCGTTCGGCTCGTGGTGTCCGGCCGAGTCGGCTTCGTGGGCGGCACCGGGGTCATCGTCGGGGTGCTGTCCGTGCGGCGCGCGAATATGGTATCTCGCGGAGCGCTGGCCACGGTCGTAGGCGAGTCCGCCGGAGCCCGGGGGGCAGAATCGATCGCCAACTGGGGGCAGCGCTGGTTCAGGTAGCCGAGCTGATTCTCCAACTCGACGTTGCCTCGTGAGGCGGCCAGGCCGTCCGCGAGCCAGCGACAGGCCAGCGCCGGATTCTTCTGATCGAAGTAGGTGCGCGCAGCCCAGTAGGACGTCTGGGGCAGGAGCGTGCTGCCCGGGTAGTCGCGCCGGAGACGCTCCAGGTTGCGGGCCGCTCCATCCAAATTGCCACTGGCGTAGTCGAGCTGCACCAGGCGGAGGAGCGCGTCGTCGGCCCAGCTGCTGGACGAGTGTTCGACCGCGACCCGCTGAAGCTGGCGGCGCATCTCGGCGGCATCGGTCGCCACCATGGCCTGGGTGTAGAGGATCTGGGGATACAGCGTATCGCCCGGAGGGGTGGTCGCCAGCAGTCGCTGCACCTTGATCCGAGCAGAGTCGCCCTGACCTTGCTGAGCATCGCGGATGACGTCGACCAGACGCGGGTCGGTCTGGGCAGAGAGGGCGTAGAAGGAGGGGAAGGCGGAGAGGGCGGAGCAAAGTACCAATGCCCTCGTCACCAGACGGCGTACCTGATTGGATCCTGCCTGTTTCACGCTTCCGCCATCTCCGGCATTTCCGTCTTCTCCGCCTTTCGTCATCGTCACTTGTAGCACCAAATCGGTGAGGAGCCCGCGCTCATCGGAGACCGTGGTGTTCTTGAGCGACTCATCGGTGGTGCGGGCGGCTCGGAGCGCGGCCCGGATACGGGAGACGGGCCATTGTGGCGCCCACCGGGCCCAACTCGCCGCCTCCTCCTTGTATCCCAGAAGACCGTACGGACGGTTTTTGATCAGGACCTTGACCACCGCATCCTCCAGCCTGGGCCCCCGAAGGCCCTTGTCGTAGAGTGTGCGGGTAATGCCGAGGCCCACGAGGGCCGTGCCGAGCTGCGTCACCAGCCTGACCCCCGACACCCCCGGTTGGCCCAGCACCATCAACAGAACGGCGACGGCGCGCCCAGTCTCTCCGTTCAACACGGCCTCACGCCAGTCCCACTGTGTCTCGCCGTGCCGGATCCCGACCAGCTCGCCGAGTCGCTCGGGAGTAAGGGTCTCGTCCGAGGGTAGCGAGGCAAGCTTGGCCAGCTCCGATTGCAGCGCACCGACATCGGACCCGACGGACCGCACCAGATGGCGGACTGTCTCGGGGTCCAGCGTGAGGCCGAGCTGATCCGCCCGTCTTACGACCCATCTCTCCGCCCGGTCGGCAGGGAGGGGGTCAAACCTCACGGTGTACGCGCCGCGGGACAGTTCCTTGTCCTCGGCGTCCTCTCCAGATCCCTGGACCAGAACCACGACCGTCTCGAGGCTGGGCCGCTCAAGATAGCGCAGGAACTCGGCTCTTCCCTTCGTTTTCCGCTTCCAGCCTTCTACGTCACGAAGCACGACGACCCGTCGCTCCGCCAGCATTGGCAGCGTGTTACAGAGGGAGTGGATCTCTTCCGGGTCGAGCTGGGCAGCCGATCGCTGATCGAAGTTGAAGTCCCGCAGACCGGGATCGAGCGTCCGGTCGAGAATCATCCGGACCGCCTCGTCCTTGAGCACGTCCTCGTGTCCGTGCAAATAGTACACCGGCGCCACTTCGCCCTTGTTCAGGGATCGAAACAACGCATCCATCGAATGTGCAGGCATGGGAGAAACGTATCGCTGCCGAGGGAGTGAGGTAAGCCGCGGCCAGACCCGGCCTCAGCGTCTGAAGCACTGGATGTAGAGCAATGCCGCCAGCGTCTTCCCGTCCTGGATCTCGCCCGTCCGCACCATGCCCATGACCTCGGACCAACGCCGGGTGTGCACCTCCATGAACTCGTCGGGCTCCCGCCGATGCACCCCCTTCTTCAGCTCGTGGGCCAGGAACAGGTGGATCTTCTCGTCGGTGAAGCCGGGGGTGGTGTAGATCGTAATGAGCCGGGCCAAGACATCGGCGGTCATGCCGATCTCTTCCTCGAGCTCGCGCTGGGCGCAAGTTGCCGGGGTTTCGCCAGGATCGAGCCGCCCGGCCGGGATCTCCCAGATGGGGCCATTGGCCGCGTGACGAAATTGGCGAATGAGGTGAATCCGGGGATCGGCCCCACGAGGCTCATCCAGAAAGGGAACGACCGCGGACGCGCCCGGATGCCGGATCATCTCGAGCTCGCCGGTGGACCCATTGGGATAGCGCACCGTGTCCCGGTCCAGGTTGATCACCCGGCCGCTGTACAATCGTTCCGAGGAGACGAGCGTCATGGGACGTGGGGGTGAGAGGTGAACGGAGACAGTGTCGCCCGGACCCAGGCAACGGGAATCTTGAACCCCTCCGCCGCAAGGTAGCGCAGCTCGACCACGGGATTATCCGAGATGGGACTGCTCTCGGTGGGGGAGGTGTACGCTTCAAGATTGGTTCGCCGCGCCTCCAGGCGAAGCCGGTACATATGAAAGGGATCGCTCACCAGGAGCACGCTGTGCAGGCCTTCCGCTTCCAGCCAGTCGGCCACTGCCGTCATCGAGGCCTGGGTGGAGTGTCCCTGCGGCTGGACTACGACATCGCCCGGCACGACATCGCGCGCGAGGAGATAGTGCCGTCCCACAATTGCTTCGCTGGTCGTGTCGCCCCGGCCCACGCCGCCGGTGACCACGATTCGGGGAGCGTACCCTTCATTGTATAGGCGGAGCGCGTGGTCCAGTCTGGCCCGGAGTACCGGGGAGGGTCGTCCGTTGTACTGGGCGGCGCCGAGTACCACGATCGCATCGACCGCCCGACGCTGATCCTGCTGACTGACTACCAGGACCGTCACCAGCGCCACAGTGTATATGGAGACGGCAGCCAGGAGGATCAGGCCGAAGGCTCGGCCGAGTCGCCGCAGGAGAGGTCGAGCCACCGGATCCCTCCCCCTAGAGATCGAACGACTCCCCATGACGGGGCACATGGACGTCACTGATCCCCTCCTCGCGGAGGATTGCAGCCATGGCCTCGAGGGACGCAGGCTCACCGTGCACCACAAAGGCCCGGCGGATGGGCCCGCCAAGCCGGCGGACCCAGGCCCGAAGCTCGTCCCGGTCGGCATGGGCTGAGTACCCCCCCATGGTCTGCACTTCGGCTCTCCGCTGGTGTTCCTGCCCCAGAATACGGACGACATCCTGACCGCTCTCGATCCGCCGGCCCAGGGTGTGCTCCGCCTGGAACCCGACGAAGAGGATGAGATTCCGCTCGTCGCCGATGTCGTGCGCCAAATGATGGAGGATGCGGCCCGACTCGGCCATGCCGGATGCGGCAATGATCACGGCCGGCCCGTCTGCGGAGTCGATCGCCTTGGAGTCGGAAACCTCGCGCACGTAGCGGAGCAGGGGGAAGTCGAACAGCTCACTGGTGGCCTCGATCAACTCCTCCCGCCGGTCGAAGACCTCCGGGTGCATGAGGAACACCGTAGTGATGTCGATGGCGAGCGGGCTGTCGACGTAGATCGGGATCGAGGGAATCCGGCCGGCCCGAAAGAGCCGATGCAGGCTGTAGATCAGCTCCTGGGCACGGCCCACCGCGAACGCCGGTATCAACACCTTGCCGCCGCGGGCCGCGGTGCGACGAACCGCCTCGCCCAGGTGGGCTTCCGTGTCGGCGAACGACTCATGTTGCCGGTCGGCGTACGTCGCTTCGATGATCAGGGTGTCGATCGGTCCCGAGGGAGGGTCGGGGTCCCGAACGATCGGAAGTCCGCTTCGGCCGATGTCGCCGGAGTACACCAGGCGATGGCTGCCGCCTTCGGTCACCCGAAGGTCGATCGTGGCCGAGCCGAGGATGTGACCGGCCTCGAGGAACTCCAGTGCCAGATGTTTGCGGAGGTAGAAGACCCGCCGATACGGCACGCCGTGCATATGGTCCTGCACCGCGAGCGCATCGCGCAGGGTGTAGAGCGGCTCACTGTCCGGCGCGGCTTTGCCCTGGTGGCGGAGAAACTCGTAGTCCTTCTCCTGAATGTGTGCGGCGTCGGCGAGCATGACAGCGCTGAGGTCGCGCGTGGCGGAGGTTGCGTACACCGGGCCATGAAAACCGTCCTTGACCAGGAGCG
>JAXDMF010000022.1:0-2714 GCA_034666205.1 Gemmatimonadales bacterium | reverse complement strand
ATCACACCCGGTGGCGGCGTGAGAACGACGGGTGGCATCATTGCGCTCACAACGTGGAACAATTGCAAATCGGATTCGTGCTGTCGCTAGAGCCTCGCGGCGTAATCTGGCCGCATCACCAGCTCCCCTCCCTGGATGATCTCGCGGTCCCAGGGCAGGATGATGAAGTTGTCGGTCTCGAACGCATGAAAGTCGGGTGCGTAGTCCCCGGTCTTGAACGACACCGCGCTCCGGACCTCGGCCGGCCGGAGCGCGCGCACCTCACTCAAGGCGAGCTTCATGGTGCTCCCGGTATCGCAGGTCTCGTCTACAACCAATACCCGGCGCCCGCGGATGCTGGGCGGCGGCCCCGACACCAGCACCGGCTGAGCCCCCGCCTCGTTCCGAGTCACCACCATCGAGCTGAAGTCGCACTGCATGATCGACGCGACCACCACCCCGGGAATGACGCCGGCCTTGGCGATGCCGAGCACGATCTCCGGCTGATACTCCTTGGCGACCCGCAACGCGAGTGCCCGGCAGATCTCGCCGAAGAACGGCCAATCGACCTCCAGCACGCCGCGTGGGCCGGATGGGGTGGGGCGACGGGTGGGGGGCAAGGGGTCTTTGGTTTAGGTCTGGGGTCTAGAGTCTAGGGACTAAGGTCGTATGTCTGGGGTGAAACGTCTAGGGTGAGGTGGAAGTAGACCCTAGACCCTCGACTCTGGACGTTTTCGCCTCTATCTTAAGCCCTTTCCAACGCCTTGTCCCCGCTCGACTTTGCTCGGAGACCCCGGCTCCCCCATGAGCTTCTGGCGACGCATGTTCGGCAAGGGATCTCGGGAGAACCTGAATCCCCAGCGGCTCGACTATCTCAACGAGGGGCTGGCGCTCGAGCGCCAGGGAGACTTCGAAGCGGCCCTGACGTCCTACCGCCTCGCCTTTCGAGACAACCCGGCAGACTCGCGCATCCTGCTCAACATGGCCATCGCCTTCACCAAGACCGGCCAGCCGGAGGAAGCCATTCGCCATTACAAGCGGGCGCTCGAGCTGGACGACAGCCTCGGCGGGGCCCACTACGGTGTGGCGTTTCTGCTGCTGAAACGGGGCGACGTGCAGCAGGCTGCGGAGCACCTGCGCGCCTTCCTCTCCCGCCCGCCCAAGGGGCCCGACGCGGAACGCTGGGTGCGCCACGCGGAAAGTGCCTTGCGCGAGATCGCCAGCAGCCCAGCTCCGGGGACGCTGTGAGGCGTTGGGCACTTTTCCTATCAGTAGTCGGGTTGCAGGGCTGCAGCAATCTCACCGAGGGAGCCCCCGGTGTCGTGGGGTTGCAAATCCAGGCCCCGTCCCTCAAGACGGTCGAGGTCGGCGAGGCCCTCCAGCTTACCGCGATGGCGCTCGATAAAGACGGCAATCCGGTGGCGACGCCGGTCGAGTGGCGGGCGCCGGACGCAACGCTGACCGTCGACGGCGCCACCGGCGTGATCACCGGAGTCTCCCCCGGCAGCGGCCGGGTCCAGGCCTTCGTCGGCTCGCTCTCCTCCGAGCTGGTCACCTTCACCGTGATCGCCCGGGCCGACACGCTCGTGCTGACCGGCGATTCGGTCATCACCGTCCCGGCCGGCGTCACGGCCTCTGCCCCGCTCCTGGTGCAGCTGCAGAGCTTCTCCCCGGCCGGCCCCCTTCCCTCCCGACCGGTGATCTACGCCGTCACTTCGCCGCCCGACGTTGGGCCCCACACGGTCGAGCTGCCCAACGCTGCGCTGACGGACACGGTTCTGACTGGCACGGATGGTGCTGTTTCGTCGGTGACCCTCAATCGAGTCAATGGAACCACTCAACCAGCTACCGCTATCGTCGAGGTTCGCGCCTTCCGCACCCGCGGAGAGGCCGTTCCCGGATCAGGACAGCGGTTCACCGTCAATTTCCAATAAGGCGGCCGGCACGCCTCGGACGCTGAACGAGCTGTATTTCGGGACGCTGGAGCGGTTCGGCTCGCGGCCCGTGGCCATGCGGGCCCAGCGGGCCGGCGATTGGCTCGCCTTGGGCTACACCGAGCTGGCGAACCGGGTGCAGGACCTCAGTCTCGGCCTGATCGAGCTGGGTCTCCAGCCGGGCGACCGGGTCGCCATCCTGTCGGAGAACCGGCCCGAGTGGGCCATTGCCGATTACGCCTGCCTTACCGCCCGCTGCACCGACGTCCCGATCTATCCTACGCTCCCGTCCAAACAGGCCGAGTACAACCTGCGCGACTCCGGCGCCACTGCGGTCTTCGTGTCTACCCGCCAACAGATGGAGAAGGTGCTCGCGGTCAGAGGGCGGCTCCCCGCCCTCCGTTACGTGATCGCATTCGACGATGATGCCCGCGGAGCCGGCGTGCTCGGCCTGGAGCAGGTCTACACCCGCGGCCGCGCGGCCCGGTCACAGCGGACCAGCTGGCAGGCCGATGCGCTGAAAGTCAGGCCGGAAGACCTGGCGACGCTGATCTACACCTCGGGCACCACCGGCGAGATGAAGGGGGTGATGCTCACCCATGGCAACATCGCCTCCAATGTGACGACCTGCTGCGGCCTGTTCACCTTCGGCCCGGACGATGAGTGCCTGTCGTTCCTGCCGCTCTCTCACATCTTCGAGCGGATGTTCGGCCACTACTCGATGTTCCACTCGGGGGTGCTGATCAACTACGCGGAGAACGTGGACACCGTCGCCGCCGACATGCAACGCTGGCGTCCCAC
>JAXDMF010000021.1:0-4244 GCA_034666205.1 Gemmatimonadales bacterium | reverse complement strand
CGGCAAGAACATCGTCGGTGTCGTGCTCCAGTGTAACAACTACGAGGTCATCGATCTCGGCGTCATGGTGCCCTGCGCCAGAATCCTGGAGACGGCCCGCAAGGAGCAGGTCGACATTATCGGGCTCAGTGGGCTCATCACCCCCTCCCTCGAAGAGATGAGTTTCGTAGCCGGTGAGATGCAGCGGGAGGGGTTCACCATCCCGCTCCTGATCGGCGGGGCCACGACGTCTCGGGTGCACACCGCGGTGAAGATCGAGCCCAACTACAAGGGCCCGACCGTCCACGTGATCGATGCCTCCCGCGCGGTCGGAGTGGCCGGGAATCTGCGCAGCGACACCCTCCGCCCCGACTACGTGGCTGGGGTGCACGCGGAGTACCAGGACGTGCGCACTCAGCGCGGGACCCGAAAAGCGGAGGAGCGGCACCAATCGATCGCCGAGGCCCGGAAGAACCGGCTTTCAGTCGACTGGAAGGGACAAAACCCACCGAAGCCATGCTTTATCGGTGTCCGGGCGCTGGAGGACTATCCGCTCGAGGAGCTCGTCCCGCTAATCGATTGGACCCCGTTCTTTCAGACCTGGGAGCTGGCCGGACATTACCCCGCCATTCTCAGTGATCCGGTCATCGGTCCCGCCGCAAGCAACTTGTTCCGAGACGCGCGGGAGCTGCTCGATCGCATCGTGCGCGAGCGGCTGCTCAGCGCCCGTGGCGTGTTCGGTTTCTTCCCGGCCAACAGTGTCGGCGATGACATCGAGGTGTATGCCGACGCTGGCCGCGGCGACAGAAAGGCGACCATTCACACCATCCGGCAGCAGATGGTCAAGCCGCCGGGCCGGCCTAATCTCGCGCTGGCCGACTTCGTGGCCCCTCGGGAGAGCGGCGTGGCCGATTATGTCGGGGCCTTTGCGGTTACGGCCGGCGGGGGCATCGACGCGCTGGTGACGGGCTTCGAGGCCACCCACGACGATTACAACGCGATTCTCACCAAAGCTCTGGCCGATCGGCTGGCTGAGGCGTTCGCCGAGTTGCTGCACCAGCGGGTGCGCCGGGAATTCTGGGGCTACGCCCCGGACGAGGCCCTCGATAATCAGGGTCTCATCAAGGAACGCTATCAGGGGATCCGGCCGGCGCCGGGGTACCCTGCCTGCCCGGACCATACCGAGAAACGGATTCTCTTCGACCTGCTCCGGGTCGAGGAGAGCGCCGGTATCACGCTCACCGAAAGCTTTGCCATGCTGCCGGCCGCATCGGTGAGCGGCTACTACTTCTGGCACCCACAAGCGCAGTACTTCGGGGTCGGCAGGATCGAGCGAGATCAGGTCGAGGATTATGCCCGGCGGAAGGGGATGGATGTGGCGGCGGTCGAGCGTTGGCTTTCCCCCAACCTGAATTACGAGCGGTAGATGTCGACCCTGGCCGACCTGATCGCCGACAAGCGGGTCCATGTCCTTGATGGGGCGATGGGCACCATGCTGTACAGCCGCGGGATGTTTGTGAACGTGTGCTACGATGAGCTGAACCTCACCCAGCCCGGGCTGGTGCAGGAAGTCCACGAAGCGTACGTCCAGGCGGGCGCGGAGATCCTCGAGACCAACACCTTTGGGGCCAACCCGGTCAAGCTGTCGAGCCACGGTCTCGACGATGAGACCGAGGTCATCAACCGCGCGGCCGTCACGATTGCCCGTCGGGCGGCGAATGGCCGAGCCCTCGTCGTGGGTGCTGTCGGTCCGCTCGGCATCCGGCTGGAGCCCTGGGGACCAACGGCCCGCGAGGAAGCGATCGGCTTGTTCAGCCGCCAGGTGCGGGGACTGCTGGAGGGTGGGGTGGACGGATTCATCCTCGAGACCTTCAGCGACCTACACGAGGTCGAAGCCGCACTGTGCGCCGTAAAGGCACTTACCGATCTCCCCATCATCGCACAGATGACGGTGGGTCACGACGGCAATACCAGCTACGGTACGACCGTCGAGACCATCGCATCGAAGCTCACCGAGCTGGGAGCCGACGTCGTTGGCCTCAACTGTTCGGTGGGACCCGGAGCGATGCTCGACGCGCTCGAGCGCATGGTAGATCGCACCGACCGGCCGCTATCGGCCCAACCGAACGCCGGGTTGCCCCGGGCGGTCGATGATCGGCGGATCTACCTCGCGAGCCCGGAATACATGGGCTCCTACGCCAGACGGATGATCCAGGCGGGGGCCCGCTTCGTAGGCGGGTGCTGCGGCACGACCCCTGAGCATATCAAGAAAATTCACGACTACGTGGCCAGTCTGCAGCCCCGCCTCGTAGCGGTGGGCCGTCCACCCATCGGCCCCGCCGGTCCCGCCGGGGTGGAAGCGGTTCCCCTGGAGCAGCGCTCTGGATTGGGCCGAAAGCTCACCTCCGGCGAGTTGGTGACCACGGTGGAGATCCTCCCGCCCAAAGGGTGGAATCCAGCCGAGATGATCGAGCAGTGCCGGGCATTACAGGAAGCCGGGGTGGACGCGGTCAACATCCTCGACAGCGCACGGGCGCAGAGTCGGATGGGAGTACTACCTGCGGCCCTGATCGTTCAGCGGGAGGTCGGCCTCGAGACCGTCTTCCACTACACCTGCCGTGACCGCAACATGCTCGGCATGCTGAGCGATCTGCTCGGCGCCGCGGCCGGCGGTTTGCGCAATGTGCTGATCGTAACCGGCGACCCCCCTGCCATGGGTCCGTATCCGGACTCAACGGCGGTGTTCGACATCGACAGCATCGGCCTCACCAACCTGGTTCGGCGGCTCAACCAGGGACTCGATCCAGGCGGCAACCCCATAGGCAGCCCCACCAGATTTGTCGTCGGTGTTGCCCTCAACCAGGGAGCCGACCTGGAGCACGAGCTGGAGAGATTCGCGTGGAAGGTGGAGGCGGGAGCCGACTTCGCGGTGACTCAGCCGGTGTTCGATGTCGAGCAGCTGGAGCGCTTCCTGGGGCGCGTCCGGGCACGCATTCCGGTCATAGCCGGGATCTGGCCGCTGACCTCGCTCCGCAATGCCGAGTTCCTGGCTAACGAAGTCCCCGGCGTACACGTACCCCACGCTGCGATCGAGCGGATGCGGCTGGCCCAGGAGCATGGGACCGTGGCGGCCCGGGCCGAGGGCGTCGCCATAGCGGCGGAGATGGTCGAGGCGATCAAGGATCTGGTGCAAGGGGTGCAGGTGACGGCCCCGGCCGGTCGCATCGGCCCCGCTCTCGAGGTGCTGGGAATACTGAGCGGTAAGCGGTAAGCGGGAAAAAGCAGAGCCTGAGAGGCGGCTTCCGCTGTTACCGCTTACGCTTTGTCCTACAGTAGCTCGACTATGCGACGATACCGCGCATCCACCTGCTCGAAACCAAGATTGCTCAAGTACACCTTGTCGGCGCCTACCTCGCGGAGAGCGCGCACCGTTTTGGCGCAGATCTCCTCAGGGGTCGACCCTGCCTCGAACTCTCGAGTGAGCTCGGCCGCCGGGACGGGGAAAAAGTCCGCCAACCGCGCCAAGGTACTGGGATTGGCGCTCCGATAGAGAAACACGCCGAAGACACCCGGGTGGGGAACACCCCGCCGCCGGGCTTCCTTGAGAAATTGCTCCACTGCACGGATGCTATGGTGAGAGACCACCTGGGTCAGGTAGAACTCGGCTTCGAACCGCTCGTCCAGCAGGTAGTCCACTTGCTCGGCGGCGGAGCGATGCGGGTTGGTCCAACCGCCGAGATCGAGACTGGGTACCCGCCGACGAATAAGAGCGCGCAGTTCCCGCGCGTGGGGCACACAGCGTGGAGGCCCGGCTGTGTGATCGCCACCGAGCACGGTCAGCGCCCCGAACCCGTGCGAAGCAGCCCGCGAAGCGTGCATCAGACAGTATTCGATGGAATGCTTGGAGGTCAGGAAGGGGACGATCCGGGAAGTATCGACATCTCCCGACAGATTGGCGGTCAAGTGACCCAGGTTTTCCTCTTCTGATAAGCCGACCGCGTTGTCCGTTAGGAAAATGATCGTGTCGTGACGGGTGAGGCGCTGGATCGAATGATACATGTCGATCCAGAGCTCCATGGTGGCGGCAGAGGAGAGCCCGGTGCGAGGTGGGCGCAGCTCCACCGTGGCGAGGGGGCGGTCTTCCCGCAACCTCTGGAGCACGGATGTGGCTGGAGCAGGGTTCGGATTAGACATGGTGGGAAGGAAGCTAACTAGAGTAAGTTCCGTTCGACGCGCACCTCTCCCAACGAGCCCATGAGATGCCC